>JALUXR010000077.1 GCA_027013285.1 Candidatus Altimarinota bacterium
AATCACTTGAGCAAAAGCACTAAAACTATTTGGAAAAGAAATTTAAATCGTAAAAATAGAATATGAAAGATATTGAAAAAATACTAAAAGAAAAATATCCTATTCAAACAGGAATTAACAATCCTATCTTGAGAAAAAGATCTGAAGAAATTTCAAAAATTTCAGATGAAATAGAAGAGTTTGCTGAAATATTACATAATTGAATGGAAATTTATGATGGAATTTGACTTGCTGCTCCTCAAATTTGAGTGAACAAAAGAATCATAGCTGTATGTCAATTAAATAAAAAAGAAGATAAAGTTATTTCGTCAAATGTATTGATAAACCCTAAAATTATAGATAAATCACCAAAAACTTTTATTCAAGAAGAAGGTTGTTTATCTTTACCAGGTATGGAATGAGATGTAAAAAGACATTTCAAAGTAAAAATAGAATATCTTGATATAAATGGAAAAAAACACGAAATGAATGCGACTTGATTAAATGCAGCTATCTTACAACATGAAATAGATCACCTTGACTGAGTTCTATTTTGGGATAAAGTAATAGAGAAAAAATCTCCAAATTTTAAAAAATTATTAAATTTATAAATTAAATAAAAAATATGTTCTGAAAAATAAAAAATATACTAAGATGAAGTATACCTTACAAAATTTATAAATCTTCTGAAAGTGAGTTTGCTAAAGTATATTTTTGAAATCCATCAAAAGATATGATAGTAATTTGAGTAACTTGAACAGATGGGAAAAGCACAACTTGTAATCTTCTTCATAAAATTTTAAATGATAATCTCTGAAAAACTGCATTATTTACAACTGTGAATAACAAATTTTGAGATGAAGAGCATGCAAATAAATATAAAATGACAAATGTTTCAGCATGGCAAACTCAAGAATTTTTAAAAACAGCAGTAGAAAAATGATGTAAATATTGTGTTTTAGAAGTTTCATCTCATGGAATTTCTCAAAAAAGAGTTGCAAATGTAGAATATGATGGAGCTGTTTTAACAAATATTTCTGAAGAACATCTTGATTATCACAAAACATTATTAGATTATGCAAACACAAAAAAAGAACTATTTCAGTGGGTTTTAAGAAATCAAAAATGACTTGGTCTTGCTGTAATAAACAAAGATGACAATATAGGTAAAAGCTGGGAAGAAGAAATGGCTTTCAAAAAAAATATAAGTTTTTGAGTTAATACAAGTTGAGAAATTAGAGCAAAAGATATAAAACAATATATAGATCATACTGAATTTACTTTACAATATTTATCTCAAGAATTCAAAATAAGATTAAATCTATTGTGAAGATTCAATGTTTACAATGCTTTAGCAGCTATTTCTGTTTGATATTGATTAAAAATTCCTTTTGAAAAAATTATTAAATCTATAGAAGATTTTAAAATAGTAAATGGTAGAATGAATCATTATTTAGATAAAAGATGAGTTCATTATTTTGTAGATTATGCGCATACTCCTGCTGCCTTAAGAGCTGTTTTAGACTTTTTAAATAATATTAAAGAAGGTAAAATAATTGTAGTATTTTGAGCTCCTGGTGTAAGAGATCAAGAAAAAAGACCTAAAATGTGAGCTATAGTAGACCAATTTTCAGATTTAATGATACTTACAGATGATGACCCAGCTACAGAACCAAGACAACAAATTTTAGACCAAGTTGCAAAGTGAGTAAAAAGAAAATTATGAGATAATTTTTGGATTATGCCTGATAGAGAATTAGCAATAGAGTTAGCTTACTGATTAGCAAAAAAATGAGATATTATCTTGATAGCTGGTAAATGACATGAAACTGTTCAACTTACAAATTTATGAAAAAGACATTATTCTGATATAGAAACTTTAGAAGATATAATAGAAGATGATAAAAATAATAATTTAGTTTAAATCTAAATTAACAATGAAATATATTACTTTATTTTGAGAAGTATTATTATTTATACCTACTTTAATTTTTTTATTTTTTGTAAATCCAAATAGTATTTATTTAAAAATAGAAATTTTAAAAAATATTTCAATTTTACTTGAAAAAATACTACCTTTTTTTTCAATAGAGCAAATTTATGTATGATTACTACTTTTTTGAGTTCTTATAATATGAGAAATCATAGGTGCTAGCATAAAACTTTTCTTTTTCAAAACAAGACCTAAACCAATGAAGTATAACAACTGGAAAGAAAAAATTTTAGCAGGTAGCTTTCCATCTTTACATTCTGAAAGAACCTTTTTATTATTTCTATTCAGTTTGTATTTTACAAACTATTATGTAGTTTTTTGATTTTTTCTGTTTTGGGTGTTAATAGCTTATTCTAGAGTTTACTTAAAAAAACATTACTGGATTGATATTTTATGATGAGTTATATTAGCTAGTTTAGTATTTTATTGATTAATATTAATACTTACATTAAAATAAATCATCAAACTATAGCCGCCGTCTCTGCCCTCAAGACTTTTTCTCACAATTTAATTGTTTTGGTAGCTTCGATTTGTTTCATATCTTTTTCTGTAATTCATCATTCTGGTCATATTACCAAAAAATCAATATCTGAAAAATCTACATTTTTATAATATTCCCCATCAAAATTTAAGATAGCTTTGTTTCAACAAATATCTGTAATTGAATGAAAAACTTGAATATCTGGCATTTTCCAGCTTCGACTCTGTTCTGTAGCTTCAAGAGAAATTTTATAAAATCTCTCAAGTTTATTATCTTTGATTTGTTTAAAAACAGACCTTTCCATAGGTACAAAATATATCTTATCTATTCATATTTCTGTAAGTTTTTGAACTATTAGCTCCATTTTATCGAACTTATTCAAAATTCATACAATCACTCATTTTTGGTTATCTGTATTGATATTTTTTTCTTCTGTATAAATAATATTTCAAAGAACTTTATCTGTAATTTTCTCAACTTGAACTGAATATCTAGTAATTTTACTTCAAGTCTTATTTTGTATAAAAAAATTATAACCTTGCTTAGCTCTCAAAACTTTCCTAAGCTGATCAACAACCCTTTTTTCTCATACTTCTAAAGTATTATTTTTTCAAATTTTAAATTCATCTGTAATAAAAAGTTGCATATTTTTAAGCTATATGAATAAATTTTTTCCATTTAGTTTCTACATCCTCATCAAAATAATCAGACCCATATTTTAAAATATAATCTAACTCACTATTTTTTTGGTTCCACAAATGTTTTTTGATATCTCTGTAAATTCTATTAAAATCAGTAGAATCCTCAATTTTTGCTTCAAACATAGCAGATAAATTATCAGCATATTTAGCAATTTTACCTATTTGACCATCAAAAGGATCTAAAGTATATTTTCTTAATTCTTCCTTAAAATCATAAGCAGAAAACAAATTAACAATCTTTTCATCTACAAGTTTAGCTTCTATTTCTTCAAGAGCTTGACTAAATCAAGGAACTGCCTTTTTTGTTGGAGTAATTACATCTCAAGTAAGTGCCTCTGGTATGTCATGCAACAAACTTATTGTAAGAATTTGTTCAAGTTGTTTATCATCAAATCATTTTAAAGTTCATAAAAAATATGAAAACATAAACACCAAAAATAGATGAGACAAGACTGAAACAGGAGTATTTCTATTCATTCTGTTCCATCTGTAAGCAAATTTAAGTTTTATTAAACTTCAAGCATATTTGTTTAAAATATCTCATTCATCAAATCATATCAATTCTCAATATTTAACAATATCTTCCTCAATTTTAGGTAAAATTCAATCATAAGCCAAAGGATAAAATTTAACATTATTTTCAATTTCTAATTTGATTTCAAAAACTTTTACAAAAGAAATAATATTATCCTCCAATTCATACTTATTTTCAAATAATTTATCTCAAATTTGATTTCAAATAATATCATTAAAATCTTTTAAAATACTATCTGGCAAATCTAATTCATTAAAAAAGTTATATATTTGTTCATAAAGTTTAAAATTTATTTCTTTATAATTCTTTTTTAAATGCTTTTTTACATCAAATTTGATATCAGAATAAATAAAAGTAAAAAAGTTATTCCAAAAAATATTTTTATAAATATACAATAAATTTATTTCTTTTCATTTTTCTTGTAAAATTTTAACAACTATATAAGACAACTGTAATTTTAAACTTAAATGTTCATTTTCAACAAATTCTTCTATCCTAGGATAATTATTCCATCTTCTAATAGAAAGTCATCTATAAGCAAGATTTATAATGTTTCACAGCATTTTTTAAGAGTATTATTTATTGAATATAAAAATTATTCTTCTTTTTTATTCATTTCTCTCTTTACAAGCCTATCTTTAAAGTCTGATATCAAATCAACTATGTGTTTACCATTATCTACAAAATGAATAATTTTTTCTGTATCTCTTTGTTCTATAATATGAACATCAGATATTCAAAATAAAATCCTAAAAAATCATTTACATACAGATTTAACTTCTTGAATATTAGAAATATTTGTTACTGAAATATCATCTACATGAAATATTCATATATTTAGTTTATAAATTTTTGTTTCATTTATAATTTCAAGTCAATAAAAAAATATTATAAAAGATAAAATTGATTTTAATCAGATATATAAACCCAAAAGCCAAATTCAAATTCATGTCATATAAACAATATAAAGAGCATTTGGATTAGATACATAATCTTTTAGTTTAAGGCTCATATAAGAAAGAAAAAACAATATTAATAAAAGTAATACAATTTTTATAACATATAAAACTAAAAGCCAAATAGATTTCCTAACTATATATTCGACTCCACCATTAGATCATTTTCATTGTAGAATTTTCATTTTAAAAATATATAAAAATATAAATATTTGCTATCATAAAAAAGAATACAAAAAATATTATAACTAATTTTTTCAATTTTTTCTCTTCTTTTAGCAAAATCTTACTCTGCACAATACTATTTATTTCTCAAGATATCTTATTTAATCTCCGATTTACAAAAACAAATAAAATAATAAAAATAAATAAATTTGCTCAAAACATAATCCACTGCATGATATAATTTATAATATTATAAATAACTATTTAAAAACATAAGTAAATATATTTTTATTTCAATAAATTATTCTACTATTTCAAACTCTAATCTTAATCTTTTTTCATCTACAGATTTCAATCTAACAGAAATACTTTCTCAAATACTTATCCTTTGTTTAGTTTTTTTATTCACGAACTGCATAATATCAATATCTGGCACCCAAGGACTATTTTCTTTATCTTCTTTTGAAATTAACTCAACAAATCATTCTGCAGTATTCTCCAATGCTACAAATATTCAAAAGTTTAACATACCTGAAACTGTTCAAGTAAATTCTTCTCAAATTTTATCTTTATAATATTGAACCATAAAATAATCCCTTACCTTCCACTCAAGTTTTTGAGCTTTGATTTCTTGCTCAGTACATTTTTTTGCTGTGGCTTCGAGTTTATTTTTATAAACTTCTATAAGATTTGAAGATAACTTTCAGCTTAATTTTAATTTAATAATCCTATGAATTTGATAATCTGGATATCTTCTAATCGGTGATGTAAAATGTGAATAAAATTTAAGTCCAAGTCAAAAATGCCCTATATTTACATCAGAATAAACAGCTTTTTGTAAAGTTCTTAAAATTAATTTTTCTAAAATTTCTCTATCTTTATGCAACTTAACTTTTTCTATCAATTCTGCAAATTCTTTTGTATCATAATTCACAAAATCAAAAAATACTCCAAATACTTTTAAAATTTTTGATAATTTTTCAATATCTTCTTGTTTTGGTTTTTCGTGTATTCTGTATAAAAATGGATATTTTGTAAACTTTCTACTTACTGACTCATTTGCAAGCACCATAAATTCTTCAATAAGTTGATTTGAATCATAAATTGGATATTTTGTAAATTTTACAACTTGTAAATTATCATCTACAATTATCTTTGTTTCTGGAAAATCAAATCATAAAAGTCCATTTTCTACTTTTATTTTTCAAACTTTATTTTTCAATTCATAAGCTATATTTACAGATTCAAGCAATTCTTCTGTAATTTTTCAACCAAACATAAGTTTATCTCATACTTTTAGTTCTTTATCAAACATTTGTTGAACTTCTTTGTAAGTAAGACGATAATTACTATTTATAAAAGATTCATAAACTGTATGTTTTTTTACATTTCATTCACTATCTATCAACATTTCACAAGTTAAAGTAAGTTTCTCAGTATTCGGATTTAATGAACATAAATCATTTGACAATCTCACTGGAAGCATAGGTAAAACCTTATGAGGCAAATACACAGAAGTAGCTCTTTTGAAAGCCTCTTCTTGAACTTTACCACCAGGTTGTAAATAATGTGCTACATCTGCAATATGCACATACAAAACATATTCTCCATTTTCTTTTTTCTTCACACTAAGTGCATCATCCAAATCTTTTGAATCTTCTCAATCTATAGTAAAAGTAAAAAGATTTGTTTTATCTTTTCTATATTTTTTCTCCTTATCAACATCATTTTTTAATTTATCTACTTCTTTCAAAACTCATTGAGGAAAATTTAACTTAAATCAAGATTCTAAAATAAAGCCATTGATAGTAGTTTCAGGATTTTCTTTATCTCATAAAACTTCTACTATTTTTCACATAGGATTTCTTCATTCCCAATCCATAATTTTTATAGCCACTATATTACCATTTGTTGCTCAATTTAAAAATTTATTTGGAACAAAAACATCATATTTCATAGCTGGATTAAAAAGTTGAACAAATCCATAACCATCTCATTCTTTTTGCATAAATTCTCAAACCCAAGTTCTGTCTGCTCTTTTTATAATGTCAGTAATTTTTGCTTCCTTTTTTCATTTAAAAATACTCACTTGAGCTTCAACTTCATCTTGATCAAGAGCTTTATTTTTATTTCCTCAAAACACAAAAAGATTCTCTTCTTCTCATTCAATCTCTAAAAAACCATACTCACCTGAAGCTGCCTGTATAAATTTACCTTGAACTATCTGACCGTCTTGAAACATATATTTTTATATTAAACAATAAATTAATTACTTTATAATGATTTTTGTTGAATTTTCTATCTATAAAAAAACTAGACAAATATGTCTAGCCTAAATTTTACCAATCCTTCACATTATTCTGTTTTGGCATTCAAGTAAAGAATGGATC
>JALUXR010000078.1 GCA_027013285.1 Candidatus Altimarinota bacterium
TTCTATAAACATAGACTTACTCCTATATTGTAAAGATTCCAAAATATCTTCTTTTTGTATATCTTTATGTCAAGCTATATCAGCCAAAGTTCTAGCAAGTTTAATTGTTCTATGCACCGATCTTGCAGATAAAGATAATTTGTTTGAAGCAAGTTTTAATGTAGCTTCGACATTTTTTTTCAAAGGACAATACTTTTGAATTAATTTCGGGTCCATTTGAGAATTAAAATTTATTTTTTCATTTTTAAATCTTTCTCTTTGAATCTTAACAGCTTGAATCACTTTTTGTTTTATTTGTTCAGAAGTTTCTTCTTTTGTTTTAGACAAAATTTTGTCTATTTTCTGTCTAGGCACTTCCAAAAGGATATCAAACCTATCAAGCAACGGTCAAGAAATTTTTCACTGGTATTTTTTAACTTCATTTACACTACAAGTACATTGTTTTTCTTTATCTTGAAAATATCAGCATTTACAAGGGTTCATAGCAGAAACAAACATAAAATCAGCTGGATAAGTAGTAGAACCAGAAGCCCTTGAAATAACTATTTTTTTATCTTCCAATGGTTGTCTAAGTACTTCTAAAACTTGTCTAGGAAATTCCGGTAATTCATCAAAAAATAATATTCAATTATGAGCTAGTGAAATCTCTCAAGGTTGTAAAGTAGCTCATCATCACACGATACTTACACCTGAAGCAGTATGATGAACAGCTCTATATGGTCTTGAAGAAATAATTGGTTGTTCTTTATTTAACAATCATTTAATAGAATAAATCATAGATGTTGTAATAATTTCATCTTCTGTCATATCTGGTAAAATTCATTTGATAGCTTTTGCTAACATTGTTTTTCCACTTCAAGGAGGTCATACCATCAAAATATTGTGCATACCAGCTGCAGCTATCATCAAAGCTCTTTTTTGTAAAAAATTTCATTTTATATCAGCAAAATTTACATCATACTTATCTTCATATTCTATTTTTTTAGTTTGGACAAATTTTAATTCTTGTTGATTTAACAAAATTTTCAATAAACCATCCAAATTCTTAACTGAAATTATATTCACACCATCTATATAACTTGCTTCTTGAGAGTTGTCTTCTGGAACAAAAAAATATTTAAATCATTCTTTCTTTCATTTTACAATTACAGGAATTATTCATTGAATAGGTTTTATCTCACCATCTAATCATAATTCTCAAACAAATATAGACTCACTAATTAACTTATTGTCTATATTGTCTATAACTAACTGTAAGATAGCTACAGCAATTGGTAAATCATATCTATTTCAAGTTTTCTTTAAATTTGAAGGTGAAAGATTAATTATAAATTTTCTATTTGGTAATTTTATATCCAAATTTCTAAAAGCTGATCTAATTCTTTCTTTTGCCTCTTTCACAGAAGTATCTGCAAGTCAAACAATTTCTATAGTTGGTATAGATTTACTACTATCAGCTTCTACAGTTATTATAAAACTTTCAATTCAAATATTTGTAACACTAAAAACCTTTGAAATCATTTTATATTTTTTAAAATAAATTAATAAGTAATTTAATAATTAAGTATGCTAATAATGATACAAATATTCAAACTAATCACCAAATAAGTATTTTGTTTGCTTTTTTAAGTTCTGCAGGATCTCAATTTGAACTTATTAATAAAATTCAGCCATAAAGAACCATACCTAAAGCAACAGAACCAAAAATAAACCAAAGATAAATATTTACTTTTTTTGCTAAACTTTGATAATAATTTTTAGTATCTGAAGAATCTGTTATACTTGCTGTAGATTGAATATCCTTTGTAGAATCTGGTAAAATATCTACTTTATAAGAAAAAGTAAATCATAATCAAAGTATTAAACTTATTAATATTAGTATTTTTTTCATTTTTTATTGTATTTTAATTTAAATTTTAAGATCATTTAACAATAGTCGTTCATACAGATAAAATTAATTGTAATATTACCCAAGCTCAAAAAGCTATAATAAATCAAATTATTGAAATAATTAAATTATCTCTAACTTTTTTAGCTTTTGAATCATCTCACATACTCATCATAAATCTAATACCACCAAACAAAACTACTGCTACTCAAATTATAATTGTAATATTTAATAACAATTTAGCAGTATTATGGACTTTTTTTGAAACTTGTAAATTATTTTTATTTGCTGTTACTATTTGATACTGTCATGCTTCTGAACTATTTCATAAAACATCATCTAGTGCATCACCATAAGAAAAATTAACAAAAAATATTCATAAACTCAATGATAATAATAAAATAATTTTCTTTAACATAAACTATTTGATTTAATATAATAAATATATCTTTAAGTTTCATTATAAATAAGTATAAACACTTTATCAATATTTATTTACTATAAAAAATCAATGAAAGATTTAAATTGGAAAATTAAAATATCAGATTTATTAAATAATCCTTGAACAACTGACAAAATAAAATTTGAAAATAAATTTTTAAAAGAAGATTTATGAATACAAAATCCTTGAATAAGTTGAGAAATATTTTTAGAATGATTATCTCATGACGAAATATTAGTTGAATTAAAAAACATTAAATTCAATATAAAATATACATGTGATATATGTTGAGAAAATTATAACAAAGAATATTTAATAAAAGAAAATGAAACTATAACATTTACAGATAATCCTGAAATAAAAGAAGAAATACATGATGATATTTTTGAATTTAATAAAAAAAATGAAACTATAAATATAGAACCTTTTATGGAAATTATTGTTAAAAATGAAGAACCTGTAATTAAAAAATGTTCAAATTGTAAGAACAATAAACAAACAGAGGTTACAAAAAATCAAGACGAAATTTGAGCTTATACAATGGACTTTTCAAAATTGTTAAAAAGTTAATAGATTGTTTAAAATCGTTTTTTATAATTAAAGAATTATTATATGAGTTTTAAACAATTTGTTATAAGTTCTTTAAACATATTATTATATTTTTTAGTAACTAAGTATGTCATACAAATTTAACAATATATAATAATTTCTGTATTATTATTATTATTAATTAATTTAATTATATATATATTATATAAATGAATAATGTTAAAAAAATAATTTGATTAAGTTGAGGTCCAGATAGTATGTATTTAGAAAATATAATTGAAAAACAATTTTGAAAAGAAAATATTTTAATAGCTCATTTTAATCATAAATTTCGTAAAGAATCAAATAATGAAGAAAAATTTCTAAAAAATTATTTTAAAAAAAAATGAATACAATTCGTATCAGAAAGTTATAATTGAAATGATTTTAGAGAATCTACATTAAGAAAATATAGATATGATTTTTTTAAAAAAGTTGGTTGGTGAAAAAATCATTTGTATTTATGACATAATTTAACAGATAGAATAGAAACTACAATTTTAAATATTTCTAGATGAACATGATTAAAATGATTTTTAAATATGAAAGAAATAGATAAAAAAAATAAAATTATAAGACCATTATTAAATCTTTCAAAAAAAGAAATTCAAAAATTATGTGATAAAAATAATATTCCGTATTTTATAGATAAAACGAATTTTGATAATAATATTTCAAAAAGAAATTTAATAAGAAATGAAATATTTCCTTTATTTGAGCAGCTTTGATGAGATTTTGTTAAAAATTTTAATACAATTTATCAACAAATAGAAACTATTTTACCAAATTTTAATATAGAAAAATATTTAATTAAATTGAATGATAATTTTTATAAATTAATTTTACCAAATAAAAATTTAGATTATTTTGTAAGAGAACTATTTGATTATTTTTGATGATATAATTTTAGAAAATGAGTTATTCAAGAAATTATAAATTATATAAAATATTCTAAATGATGATGATTTAAAAGATATAAAGATTTATATTTTCTAAAAAAATCAAATCAAATATATGTTTGATTTAAAATAGATGTAATAGAAATTTGACAAAAAATAAAAGAATTGTAATATATGATTTGTATTAATTTAATTTGATAAGTTTTAAAAGAAATGATATTAATTTATTTATTATTTATTATACTAATATTAGTAATAATTTATTTGTTATTAAAGTCTATATCAAGTAAAAAAATAATTTGACAAAAAATATCTTTTCTATACAATAAAATGTATAAGATATTGATTTTAGATTTTTATAAGCAAAATAAAAATTTGAAATTTAAAGAAGAAGTATTATATTTTTATTATAATATAGTATTTAATAATAATGTATTTATAAAAAATAAGAAATGGCAAAATATTAATAATTTTATCAAGCTATACTATGCAAATAGTAGTAATGATAATGGTATAAAAGTTATTTCTAATAATATAGATATATATATGTTTAAATATTATAAAATGATATCTTATAATATAAATATATTATTATTTATATTGGCTATTTGTGTTACTATATTTATAGTCTTAGTTATTAATTAGAAAATTTATTATATAATAATTATTATTAAAATGACAGAATTGCAAACTATTAAAATTGATGATATACTTACAAGTATTTCAAAAAATGATACTATTTCAGATATTCATATTTCAGCAGATGAATATATTTCTTTTAGAAAGAATTGAGATATCATTAAATATACAAAACTCCCTAAAATAACTGATGAACAAATAGAACTTATAATTAAACAAATCATGAAATGAAATATGAAAGCTTATGAAAAATTTCTTGCAGATAGAGAAGCAGATCTTTCTTATGTTTCATCAGATTGAACTCCTTATAGGGTTAATCTATATTTCAATTTAGGTAAAATGTGATGAGTATTAAGAAAAATTAATGCTGTTGCTATGAATATAGATGATTTAATGTTAGAAGATTTAGCTCAAAGTATAAAAGATAATGTATTAGCACAAAGGCAATGATTATTTTTGGTAACTTGACCTACATGATCTTGAAAATCTACTTCTTTAGTTGCTATGATAGATGATTTAAATCATACTAGAGCTGAACATATTATTACTATTGAAGATCCTATAGAATTTGTTTTTACTCCAGATAAAGCAATTATTACACAAAGAGAAATTGGGCATGATAGTTGGTCATTTCCAAATGCTTTGAGAGCTGCAATGAGAGAAGATCCAGATATTGTGTTAGTTTGAGAAATTAGAGATAAATCTACAGCAGAAGCTGCTTTGAATTTAGCAGAAACATGACATATGGTGTTTTCTACATTACATACACAATCTGCATCTGGTACTGTAAATAGATATATTTCATTTTTTCCACCTGAGATTCAAGATTCTATAGCAGATAGATTAGCAGATAGTCTTATATGAGTTATGTCTCAAAGATTAGTTAAAAGATCTGATGGAAAATGAAGAGTTTGAGTATATGAAGTTCTTGTAAATACTCCAGCTGTTAGAAATAATATTAAAAGAAGGCAATTACAACAAATTGATAATATTATAGAAACTGGTTCTAAACAATGAATGACATTATTGAAACAGTATGCTAAAAGAATTGTGAATGAATGAATTACTACTGAAGATAATGTATCTTGGATATTAAATTCTAATTAATAATAATATGTCTGAAATATTTTCTTGAACAAATTGAAATAAATTTATGACTTCTGCTCAAATAAGAAAAATGCAAAAACAAATGAAAAAATCATATAAAAAAGCAGATAAAATAAGAGAAACGATGGAAGAAATAGCTAAAAAAGAAGAAATTGAAGCAGAAAAATTATTAGAAGATTTAAATGTTTAAATGAAAAATATGAGTAATACAACTTTATTAAAGAAATATATACCAGAAGATTTGTTATCTTATGCAAGTAATTTTGATTTGCCAGAAGAGTTTTTAGAAACAGATTCAGATTTAATAGTTTTGGTTTTAAAATCCAAAGCTTTGGAGTCAGATGAAGATAAACAAAATTGGTTAAACTTGTTACCTGTTATGACTGAAGAACAAATATATAAATTAAAAGAAATTTTGATAAAAGAGAAAGAAAAATTAGATGAAATAGATGAAAAATATACAGAAAAGAAGAGAAATATAAGACAAAAATATTTGTTAAGATGGCAAAAACTTGGATATGTTGAAAAAGTTAAAGAATTAAAAGAAAAAGAAGAACAGATGAAATCAAAAGAAGATCAAGAAGCTGAAGATTTATTAAATAGTTTGTAGAATACCAATTTAATTTGGTATTTTTTTAATCTTGAAATTTTTAGTTTATTTTATATATAGAAAGTATTTATATTTTATAAGAGATTTTTATGAAAAAGATATTTATTATTATTTTTTCTTTTTTGTTAATATCTTTTTCATATTCACTAAAAATTACAGAAGTTTATTTTGATGGGTCAGATGAATTTATTTGAATATATAATAACTGAAACAAACAATTTTCTTGAAATATTAAAATTTCTTGAGCAAAAAAATCTGATATAAATCTTAATATTCAAATAAATTCTCAACAAGAAGTGTTAATTTGAGATGCTGGAACTATGTTATCTTGATTAAAATTAAATTATTCTGGGATAAAATTATCTATTTCTGATACAAAGGCTATGAATATAAAATTGTATTCTGGAGAAACTGTTTTAGATAGTTTTTTAGTAAATTCTGGTAATGTAGTAAATCTAAATAATAAAAATACTTCATTTGAGAAAATCTATTCTGGTTGAGTTCGGCTTGTTCAAGCTGTTCAGCAGCCTGTCAATGTAAAAAACTGATACATTGCAAATCCTGGTTTTGTAAATATTTTTTCTTGAACTAATACTAATCTAAATACTTGAAGTTCTAATACTAAAAGTAATAATATTGTGCAAACTAAAGTTTTAAATTGTAAGCTTAATTTACAAAATATTTCTGGATGAATTTATAATTTTAGCTATACTTGAAATTTAGATTTATCTTGAATAAGTTGGTATAAAAATAATGTATTTATGAGTTTTGGACAAATATTGTCTATTTGACTAACTTGAGAAAATAATTTAGTTCAGTGAGTTTGAATAGATACATCCTGAAATGTTTGCACAGGCTCTTTTTTTTTAAAGAAGGAAAATAAAGAACTAAATATTTTTACAGGTAGTTTGAAAATAAATGAAATACATCCAAATAAGGATAATAATTTTGATGAGTATGTAGAACTAAAGGCTTTTTGAAATATTTCTTGAGATTACTTATTTAGTTGA
>JALUXR010000079.1 GCA_027013285.1 Candidatus Altimarinota bacterium
AAAGCATTATCTTTTATGGTATATTCATACTTAAACATTTTAAAAAGATAAAACAAAGTTAATCATAAAAAAATAACTACAATTACTTCAGTATAATCATAAGTTTTTCACATATAAGGAGCAAATAACAAATAATTAAGTCCAAAAATAAAAGCTAATCAAACTATAAGTGTCATAATTCTATATCAAATACTATTATCTCAAATTGATTTTAACATAATAAACAGGATTACAAAATAAAACAGGATATCAGGATAATATAATTGTTGTCATCCCGGACTTGAGCCAGGATCTATATTATTTCATAAATTATATAATTGTTGTCATCCCACACTTGAGCCAAAATCTACTTATTGCACTATTTTTTGACACAAATATAATGATGATAAAATTATTACATTAATAATAGAATTTATGAAACCAATTAAATTATATAAATCACCATACTTAATATTTTAAATAATACAAATTAATTTAAAATTTGTGACCGGGACCCCATTTATGGGAGGGAGCAAATCTACCAACTACATAACTAAATCATAAGAATGAATCAGTATTTGTGTCTTGATTTTTCTTGGTTCTTCTTTGTATCAAGATAAAGAAGAACAAAAGAATATACTAAACTAGTATCATTTATAATTCTTCATTATCAATTCTCAATTATTTCCACATATCCGTAATTCTGTAGCAAACTGATATTTTGTGTGTAATCATCAAACAAATCTTTACACAAATTTTTATCATAATATCCATTTAAAGTAGGAAAACTACTATTTTGAAGATACTTTTTTATAGGCAGAAGAGAAAAAAACTGTTTATTTATAGTATGAACAAAATTATCAGTATTCTTTTTATCAAAAAACATAAAATCTGAAAGAACAAGTTTGTAATGTTTAGTTTGATATTGTTGAGAATTTAATATTTCATTTATGTATGATTTTTTATTATAAACATTGATAGTTTGAAAATCATCACTTTCTTTAAGTTCAAGATATTTCTCTCCAAACAGCTGTTTTTTAGTTTCTACATAGTAAATATTTTTTTTTATTCAAAATTTTTTTGTCAAAATATCTATTAGATTAAAATATTCTTTAATTTTATCTTCAAAAAAGTTTAGATTTATATTGTTATCTATGAAAATATCCAAAACAGATTCTTTATCTATTTTATAAACTGAAACATATTCTTTATCATACTTTGCAAGCATTTTCCAATTTATTCTTTTCACATTATCTCAAGGTTGATATTCTTTGAAATCATCTAAATCATATCATTCACCTTTTTCTTTTGAAGAAAACTCTCAAGCAAATCTTTCTCCATACATTCTTGTTAGAAATTGTTCAAGCAACATTTTAATATTTATTTTCATAATTTAAATGGTCATATGCTCTCTCTATGAAGCATAGTCAAAGTTCATCCAAGTCATAATTGTTGTCATAACCAGTATCAAATACTCCTAATGTAAGTTCCTGAACCAACATTTAATTTTAATTTTAATTTAGGAAAATTATAATCTAATATTTCATAAGAATTTATTTTCATCACTTGCTTAAGCTTTAAATCTATTCCTTGTCTTGCTAATTCATAAAGTTTTTTACCATCTCTTTTTTTTGCAGAAAACATAGTCAAAGGCAATTCACACTCTGGAATAAGTAAATCTAATTTCTGTTTAATTTCCTCTAAACTTGGAGCTTTAAAAGTTTTTCAATCTTTTATAATTCCATTTTCAACTATTTCATATTCTTTTATAGTATCATAATAATCCATATCCCAAGTATCTGTCAAAATAGAAAAATCTATCTCTGTAATATAAGTTTTATCCATTCATAATAACTTTCCAAGATGTTTTGTAGATTCTCTCTTGATAGCAATTATCAAAAGACCTGTAGCCATAGGATCCAAAGTTCCACTATGTCATATTTTTTCTCAATGAAAAATTCTTTTAAATTTATCTACTACATCATGAGAAGTTACTCACTTTGGTTTATTTACAAGAAAAAACATTCTTAAAATTTTAAAAGTAAAATAATAATAGTAATTTATTGTTTTTAGAAAAAGTTTCAACTTAGTTTTTATTGTTTTTACTAGTTAAAAATTTATATTAGACTTAATTTTAGTAAAATAAATAAAAATAAATGACTTATGCTATCATAGATGATGTAATTACTCAAATAGAATGAAATTTTATGTGTCTACATTTAGGAACTTTTTTTGCTAATTTAAGCACAGAACAAAATCTATCTTTACAAGCAAAAAATATCAAACTTCGTTTTCAAGATGGAAAATGATTTGTTTTGTCAGGTTATAAAATTAAAGATTCATTAGAAAACTTATATATTCAACAAGAAAAAGATAATTTTTTCTCAAGTTTTATAGAAATAAATGCTTTTAAATGAATTTTATGAGCCATGCTTGAATGAATTGAAAAAGACAAAAAATTTAAAGATTGGATACTTTCTATGATAAAAAAAGAAAATATGGATGCTTTTCGGTATAGTTTAAGATTTATAAGAAATATCTTATCTCACAACATTGATCCTGATGTTAGACTACATGAACATGATTTTAAAGAATTACAAAGAAAGGTTTTTACAATAAAATCTAAATCTATAAATGAATGAAAATTAAACTTAGAAATAGACTATCAAAAAATATTACCAAAATCTTGAATCAAAAACTACTGATTTGAAATAAATATAGATTTTAACACTCTTAAAAAATGAGAATATTTCTTTGATTTAATTCCAAAAGCAACTATCTATATGTTATGTGAGTTTTGTTATAATTTAATAGTTTATTATAAAACTGTATAAAAAAATACAGAAGAAAACACCTTCTGTATTAAGCTCTATAAATATCATTTACCTTAACCTCTTTTTTTGTTAACCCTCTTTTTTTAAATAGTCTAAAAAACTCATTAAATACTCTTGTTGTAGAAGAACTTCTACTTTTACAAATTTTTACTTGTTCCTTAAATTTTTTACCATCTTTTGTATAGCAAACTACAAATTTACCATAATATTCTCCTTGTATTATTCTGTTAAGGTTTGACACTTATAAGAATATTAGTTTATGTTTCAATACAAATTGATAAATTATAGAAAATTAGTATAAAACTAAATAATTTAATATTAAAATATTTTTAAAATGGCTTTTAAACCAGTAATTGTAGCTTTAAATAAACCTATTTGATATGTAGTATCAAAAGATGATGAACATAATAAAACTATTTACGAATTTTTACCTCCATCTTGGAAGAGAGATTTTTATTATGTTTGAAGACTTGATAAAGATTCTCAATGACTTTTACTTTTAACAAATGTTCCAGAATTAGTAAATGAATTTGAGCATCCTTCTAGAAATATTTTTAAAATCTATGAAGTAGAAATTACAAGACCTTTCAAAACACAATTAAAAGATAAATTTAAAAAATGAATGCTTATCACAGAAGACGGAGAAGTCGTAAGAAATACTGATGATCCAAAATGGAAATGAAAACAAATGGATTTTTTACAAGTACATGATATTCATTATCATAAAGACTCAAGAGGAAGGTATTTTGTGAGAATATTACTTACTTATGGGAAAAAAAGACATATTAGAAGATTACTAAAAGCTTTTGATTATAAAGTATTAAAGCTTACAAGAGTAAAATACTGAAAATATGAATTAGGCACATTAAAACCTAAACAATACAGAATGTATCCTATCAAATGGAGATGAGGTAAAAAATTAAATATTATATAATTAGAATATTCCAAAAATAAACTTGATTAGACAGCTATAAAAATTATATTATGGCTGTTTTTTAAAATTTTATTAATTTAATAATATCTTAAATGATAAAAAAATTTGCTCAATTTTGGATTGAAAATGCGAAAGTTACAATTGTTTTACTTATAGTTACAATATTTGCTTGAATTTGAAGTTATATAGTTATACCAAAACAATATAATCCAGACATTGTTGTCCCTGCCTTTAATATAATCGTGCCAGCCCCATGATTTTCATCTAAAGAAGTTAATAATTTAGTTGTAGAACCACTAGAAGACAAAATAAATCAAATTAAATGAATAGACCATATTTATGGAGTTGCAAATAAAAATTTTTGAGTTGTGACTGTAACTTTTTTAGTTTGATCTAATAGAGAAAAAGCTACTACAAGATTATATAACAAAATTTTTGAGAATTTATGAAACAAACCTATTTGAGTAAAAAATCCTATTATAAAATCTATGAATACTAATGATTTTCCTGTTTATAGCTTTGCTTTAGTCAATACTAGTAATACTTGAAATATTCAAAAATCAAATATAAATCTAAGAAAAACAGCTATCAATATTGAAAATGAACTTAGATTTATACCTTGAACTAGTGTTTTTTATCTAGTATGATGATTTAAAGACAATATAAATATTATCCCTAACATAAATAAACTTAATGGGAAAAATATAGATATCATGCAAATTTATCAAGCTATCAAAAAAAATAATTTAACATTTCCTTGATGAGAAATTAAATTAAATAAAATAGAATGAAACATAACTGTTGATGCAAATTTAAATAATATCGAAAAAATAAAAAAACTTATTGTTTGAAATTATAATTGACAACCTATATATCTTGAAGAAGTTGCAAATATATTTAGATGAGTTTCTTCAATAAACCAATATACCTTTGTAAATAGTAATATAAAAGAAATTTGAAAAGATAAAAATGCTGTTTTTATTGGTATTGCAAAAAAACATTGAGTAAATTCAGTTAGCTTAACAAAAAATATTGATAAAAAATTAAAAGAAATAGAAAAAAAATTACCATCAAATTATAAAATTATAAAAGTATCTGATTTATGACAAGTTGCAAATAATGCTACAAATTCTTTAATGATAAACCTTTTTGAAAGTATTGTAATAGTGTTTTTTGTATTACTTGTATATTTATGAGGTAAAGATGCTATAAATAATGCTTTTGCTATTCCGCTAACTTTGTTAGCAGTATTTTTAATAGCTTTTATCTTATGAGATAATATAAATAGAATTGTTCTTTTTGCCCTGATCTTAGCTTTATGAATGCTTGTAGATAATTCTACTGTAGTAATTGAAAATATGGCAAGACATATTAAAGAAAGAAAAGAATGAGAATCCATAAAAGATGCTATATTAAAAGCTGTAGATGAAGTTTGAACTTGAGTTGTTCTTGCTACTATTACTAGAATTTTAGCTCTTATTGCTATGTTTTTTGTAACTTGAATGATGTGAGCTTATATGTGATGAGTTCCAAAATATGTAATTATCTCTCTTATCGTTTCATTATTTATAGCATTTAGTATAAATCCCTTTTTAGCAAACTACTTTTATAATAAAGAAGAAGAAAAAAAGAAAAACAATAAACAAGAAAATTATATTGAAAAGAAAAATAAGCTGACTATATGATACGAAAAAGTTATGTGATATCTTCTAAACACAAAAAAAGCATACAGAAGAACTATTTTTAAACTATTATTTTGGATAAGTCTATTTGCTGTAATTATAATTCCTCCAGTATTAGGAATATTTAAAATGGGAATGCTTCCAAAAGATAATAGAAATCAAATATACATTTGGGTAGATTGACAAAAAGATTGGTCTGTAAAAAAATCAAAAGAAGTTGCTGATTACATGAATAATTTCTTAACAAAATATGAATTCAAAAACCAAAAAGATCTAAATAAAAAACATGAAGATATTATAAAAAACATAGCTTATCGGGTATGAGTTGCTCCAATAATTGATTTTTCAAATGCCTTTAGGTGAATAACCTTTAGAAGGAATCCAAACCAAATATCAATGCAAGTAAATCTGATAGATAAGACAAAAAGAGATTTATCAAGTATAGATTTTACAATGGATATAAGACCAGTTCTAGAAAAATATGTTTGGTCAAAATATCCTCATGCTAAAATAAGAGTTCTTGAAGATCCAGCTGGTCCTCCTACAAGAGCAGCCTTTATGTTAAAGATCCAATGAAATAGAGATGTTCCTTATTCTAAATTAGAAACATTGACAAAATATATACAAGCAAAAATAAGTCCCATACTTAAAAAAGATGATGTAGTAGATGTTTATAATACAATTTGAACTTATAAGACAAATTATCAAATCAAAATTAATCATCAATTAGCTTCAAATTATTGATTAAATGCGGAACAAATAGCTTATAGTATTTACAATATGTTTCACGGAAGCAACATAAGTTTAATCCATAATTCAAAAACAAAAGAACCTATAAATATACATTTAGAATTATCACCAAAAGAAAAAGATAACTTAAATATATTTAATAAATTAACTTTCATGAACAAAAAATGACAAAAAATATATTTAAAACAATTTGCTAAAATAGTTCCTACAAAAACTAATGATATAATATATACTGAAGATAAATACAAAAGTGTTTATATTTACTGAGGACTTTGAGATAATACTATAGTTTATCCTGCTTGAGATATAACTTTAGCTATGTTTAAACCAACATTTTGGTGAAAAAAATTTACTATAATCTGAAAAAGTCCCTATTGAATAAGTATAAAATCAAAAGAAGATGGAAATGTTTATAAAATAATGTGGTGATGAGAAAGAAAATTATCATTAGATACATTTAGAGATTTATGAATAGCTATGTTTATGGCTTTGCTAGCTATATATTTCCTTATGGTAGCTCAGTTTAAATCATTTAAAATAGCATGAGTTATTATGATGACATTCTTACTTTGATTTGTATGAATATTCCCATGATTTTCATTAGTTCATGAAACACTATGAGTAATATTTACAGCTCCAAGTATGATTTGAGTAATTGCACTTGCTTGAATAGTTGTCGGAAATGCTATTATCTTAATAGAATACCTTAATGTGCTTCTAAAACAATGATTAAGAAAGGACAAGGCACTTATACAAGCTTGATCTGTAAGAATGAGAGCTATTATAATCACATCTATGACAACAGTTTTAGGATCTTGTACTATCTTATGAGATCCAGTATGGTGATGACTTGGTTGGGCTATAATTTGGGGACTTACAGCTTCTGCAATACTTACATTAATTGTAATTCCAGTATTTCTTTACGATAATATTGAAACTAAATTAGAAGAAAC
>JALUXR010000080.1 GCA_027013285.1 Candidatus Altimarinota bacterium
TGGGGCTTTTTAAATTGTAATTTTTCAGTATTTTTATATTATAATGAAATGTATCCAAAATCTCAAAATTAAAATCCTTATACTCACTTATGAGAGCTTCGGCTTGTTTAGTCATTAATTCAAAGAATAACACGATTTTTTTGTTTTTCATTTTAACAACTTGATCAAGCAATTCTCTGTATAAATTAAGTCCATCTTGACCAGCAAATAATGCGGTTTCAGGCTCTTTTTTTGCATATTCATCTAATTGAAAATTTTCTTCTACATAAGGTAAATTTGCACAAATAATAAGATTTCATTTATAAGTTTTTATATGGTCTCATAAATTAGAAATCATAAATTTTATATTTTTACTATTTTTATTTAATCTTTGATTATTTTTTTTAGCTACTTCCAAAGCTTCTTTACTAACATCAGAACAAATCACTAAATTAGATATGTTTTTAGATATATTTATTCAAATTATACCACTTCAAGTTCATATATCAAAAACGATACTATCCTTTCTTATTTCTTCCAAGGCATATTTTATCAAATATTCAGTTTCAGGCCTTGGAATAAGTGTATTTTCATTTACAATAAATTTTTCTCACATAAAAATTGTCCATCATAAAAGATATTCTATAGGAATATTATCTTGTTCATATTTCTTATAAATATCTTCTATTTTATTAAACTGTTCTATAGTAATTTCTTTATCCCAATTTAAATATAACTGTTCTTTTGTAAAATCAAAAACATCTTGTAAGATCAGTTTCAAGATATATTTATCATTAAATTTATTATTCTCTATAAGTTGTTTTATATTCATTATTTTATTATTTTTCAATTTTGTAATACTATTTGATTTCTTCAATTTTCTTTTGCTTTATACATATTTTTATCAGCTATAGCAATTATATCTTCTATCCTTTGATTGATATTTTCATTTAATAAAGAAGATGCTTTTGAAGTTCATCAAGAAAAAGTAATATTTTCAGGAAGCCCATATTTTTTAATTAATTTTTTCAAATTTTTATCTATATCATTTTTTACATGATCAAATATATTCTCTTTCTGAGATTTAATTAATTTAAAAATAATTAAAAATTCTTCTCATCAATATCTTACAACATAATCAGTTTTTCTAATAGATTTAGTAATAGCTTCTATAAAAATAGACAATACTTTATCTCACATTTCATGTCAATAAGTATCATTAAAATTTTTAAAATGATCTATATCTACAAACATAAATTCTATATCAAAATTTTCTGGCAATTTCATAAGAGAATCTTCAATTTTCTGTAATCAATATTCTCTAGAAAATGCTCAAGTCATACCATCTAACAGAGAATCTTCTATCAAATTTTCATATTTATTTATAAATATATTATGAATAACATCACTTAACACATTAAAAATTATATTTGAAACAAAAAATACCTGTTTTTTATTATATCATGTAATATCAGCTGTAATATATCATATTGTTCAATCTGAAGACAATACATCATGTATCGGTAAATGTATTCTATCTTTATCTAAAATACAAGAATTTTTACTTAAAATCCTTTTTTCTTCATATAATGCTTCAAAGCTTAATCCTCTTGAAAATATCTCAATAAATTCATTAATTCTACCTCTATCAAAATTATAATACAATGAATTTAAATTTATATTAAATCAAAACTGAGAAAAAATATTTTCTATATAATCAAATATCATACTATTCTTTTTTTCTTCAACCTCATTTGAAGATAATTTTTCATTATCAACCTTTCTAAGTTTTCTCAAAAATGTACTTTTATTTTTTTTAAGAGTATTAATTATAGATAATATATCCAAATTATTTCATAAAATAATTGAAAATTGCTTCTTTAAATAATGTATACTTTTTTCTGAACAATCTGTATTAAAAAGCTTATCAGCTAACACTATAGTTCTTAATTCACTAGAAGTTCTCATAATAAAAAAATATTAAAATAAAATATATATTACTCTTTAAATTTTTATTTCTAAAAGTCAAGCTAAAATATATTTTCTTGGATTTGTCAAGTTATCATGTTTTTTACTTTATATTTTCATTGTTTCAATTCTTCTTCTCATAAAATTATACAATTAGCAATTCATTTTTTATCAGCATACTTAAACTGTTTTGCTAATTTTACACTTTCTGGATAAAATTCTACTTTTTTTCATTCTTTTAGTAACTTTTTATATAATTTTAGTATTTCTTTTTCAGTTTCTTTAAAATTTATCAATAAATATTCACTACTCGTCTGTTCCGTAGCTTCAACAACTTCCAGTAAATAACTTTCTAACCTACTCACTCCGATACTTCCACCTACTCCAGAAAATTCAGTTTTTAGGTCTATAAAATGTGTAAGTTTTTCATATCTACCACCAGAAGCAATAGAACCTAAAGATCTTTCTCATTCCACAAAAGTTTCAAAAACTATTCCAGTATAATAATCCAAACCTCTCATAATACCTAAATTTACTTTCACATTTACTCACAAAACTTCAAGATAATTTAATATTTGTTTCAATTCTCAAATACCCTCTTGTAATAAATCATTTTCAATATCTTGTAAATCTTCTATTTTTCATTCAGTAAAATTTACAATTTGTTCTATTTTTTCAGAAGAAATTCCTAGTTTTTCCAATCATTCTACGAAAACTTCATGAGAAATTTTATCCTTTTTATCTATCAAAATAGTAATAGAACTTAGTTTATCAGTTAATCATAAATATTCAAAAAATCCAGCTATAATTTTTTTATGATTTACATTTACAAAAGCCTGTTTATCTAACTTAAATTCAGAAAAAATATTTTTCAATGTATTTATAATTACAAAAATAACTTCTGCATCATAAAAAACATTTTTTGAATTATTCTCAGAATTTTTATCATCCCAAATTACATCTACATCAGCTTGATAAAACTCTCTAAATCTACCTTTTTGAGCTCTTTCTCATCTCCAAACTTTTTGAATCTGACTTCTTTTGAACGGGAAAGTCAATTCGTTCTTATGATCTAGCACATACCTTGCAAAAGGCACAGTAAGATCAAAATGTAAAGAATAATCTTTTGTATCTTCTCATCATTGAGCAAGGCCATAAAGTCAAAAAATTTGTTTACTCACCTCACCTCCTCATTTTGCAGTCAAAACAGAATTTCTCTCAACAGCTGGTGTTTCTATTTGAGTAAATCAAACTTGTTTATAAGATTTTTTTATTATATCTAAAATTTTTTCTTCAACTATCTTTTCATTTGGTAATAATTCTTGAAATCAACTTACTTTAAACATAATAATTAATTATAAATTATAAATAAGGACTGTGTTGTTGTCCCCGGACTCTACTATCAAGAAAGCACTACAACAAATACAATTTAATCAACTTAATAATTTTGAGTCCGGGGACATATCACAAAATTTGTTAAATTATCCATTATCAATTATCAAAAATATCTTCTTGTATTCAAGCTACTACTTCAATTCATTTGTCTGAAGCAATAAGTGTATATTCCCATTGAGCTCATAAATCTCATTTTTCACACAATAAATCCCATCATCATGGCTCTTTTTCTATAAAAGTAGTAGATTTTAATGCTGTAATCGGCTCTATAGTCCAAGCCATTCATTTTTTTAAAATTATATTTTTTAAATTTTTTGATGGATAATTTAAAATAAATGGAGCTTCATGCACTTTTGTTCCTACTCAATGCCCACATAAATCTTTGATTACACTAAATCAAGCATTTTTCATAGTATTAAAAACAGCTTTTCACATATTATAAAAACTTTTTCAGATTTCTAAACTCCTTACTCAAGCATCTGTAGCATGTTTTGTAGCTTTGATAAGTTCATAACCTATCTGATTATACTCATTTCCTCAAATTATTTTACTCCAACAAGCATCTGTAATCATTCATTTGTAAGTAATATCTACATCTATTTTTAATAAATCTCATTCTTTCAAAACATAATTACTTGGAATTCAATGAACTACACACTCATTTACGGAAAAACACAAATTAGCTGGAAAACCATGATAACCATTTACAGATCATTTCAAATTATGCTTATCAATATAATCTTGAGCTATTTGATTTAATTGTATTCAAGTAACTCCAACTTGAGCCTTTTCATACAAAATATAAAGTAATTCAGTAAGATATTTTCAAGACTCTCTCATATTATTCAATTGTTCTTCTGTTTTATAAATTATTTTTCACATAAAAATTTTAATTATTTAGTTAAAATTAATTATTTTATAATCATTTATATTTTATAATCATTTATATTTTAT
>JALUXR010000081.1 GCA_027013285.1 Candidatus Altimarinota bacterium
TATTTTATAATCATTTATATTTTATAATCATTTATATTTTATTTACAATTTAAGATTTTGTTATAATTACTACTTGTCTTCAAACCTTTTGTCATTTTCTATGATAAACATCGTCTATAATTTCTAATTTAGCTCCATTTTGTCTTATTTTTTCATAAGTGTCTTCAAAGAAATATTTTTCTCTAGTATACAAAAAATAAACTGGAAATGTAATTACTATATTTTCAATATTTGGCAAAGATAACAAATTTTTTATTCCTTCTATATAAATATTTTGAAAACTTTTTTCATGAAAACTTGCTTCTTTTTCATTTAAATATTTTCACACTACTGGCCCAAGAAATCATTCTGAAACTATATTTGTAGAAAAATTAACCATTTTATTTTTAAATTCTTGAGTAATATCTTGTCTAAAAATAAGTGATTTAAAATCTTTTTTATAAAATTCTGTGGTTTGCCAAAACTTCCAATTTTGCTTACAAGCAACCGGATTTAAATCAGATCAAATTGTATTGTTTCAAAGAAAATTTGCCACCATCATAGTAGTTCAAAGCCCTATGAATGGATCATAAATTGTTTTATTACAATTTAATCATGTAGAAATATTTATAAGTAAATGAGCTAATTTACTAGGCATCATACCAACATTCATGCTAGAAACTGGTTTTTCAAAATCTATATTTTCATACAAAGAAATATTTTGATAATAATCAACTATTCAGATTAAATTATCTTTTCATCTAAAAAATATAGCCTCTATACCTTTTCTTTTAATTTCTAAATCAGATTTCAATAAATCAACTTGTTTATATCTTTTTATTCAATATTTCTTTTTATCTTTTGGATTTAAATGTATATTTGTTCAAACTAACTTTTTTTCTAACTTAACAAATTCTTCCAAAGTAATTATATGTCACACTTTTGTAAATCATGCTAAATTTTTACAATCTTCATATCTATCTGTTTCAAAAAAAAATACTCAACTTTCTTCTAATATATTGTTTCAAATTCATTGTAACTCCAAAAGAGATAATCATTGATTTTTACCTCAAACCGCAAAATATTTCATATTTTTATATTATAACTAAATTATTTGTCTCATTGATTTTCCTTATATTCTCTTATAACTTCTTCCATAGCTTTCATAAATATATCTAAATCTCATCATTTTTTTTCTTCATACTCTCATATTTTTTCCGATTCTTTTTCTTCATCTTTCTCAATAATAGAAAAAATTATTTTATTTATATCATTTGATACTTCTGCTGGAGAAGAAATATCTTTAAAAACAGTTTCATCACTAGCAGTTTTTATAACCAAATCTCACTTTTTAAATATAGTATCTATTATTCAATTCTGTTCAGAATAAGCACTTTCTACAGCATGATTAGCAATTACATCTATACTATTTTTCAATAATCAATACCATTCATAAATTATTAAAGATCTATTTGTAATTACAACTGCATCCAAATATACATCAAAAAAATTTAACATAAAGTTTGTATAAACTATTATTCATAATATTCAAGCTACCCAACTTGCAATTTGTAAAGAAAAAATAGATATAAGTTTATATAAAGAAAAAACTATAACAATACTAATAAATAATACTGTTATAGTCGAAAAATAAGCTATATAATGATGAGAAACGATATAAATCATATCTTCATCAGTCTTTATAAGTTTCCTAAGTATATTTTTTTTAATATCCATACATTATATTGTAAGAAATTATTTTTTCATAGCATTAATTCTTTCCATCTTTTCAAGATATTTTTGTCTTCTACCTTTCACAACAATTTCAACTTTTTTATCAGGATTATAAGTAGGATGACAAGCCTTACAACTTTCTACTTTAATTGGACCAGGAACTGTAGATGAAGCTATTGTATGTTTTTCACCACAAATACAAACTACTTCTACATCTTTATAAATTTTTGGTTGAATATCTTTTTGTACCATCTTTTAAATATTTTTAAATTATATAAAACAAATTAATTAACTTACTTCATCTGGTGAATATAACATATTTTCATCAGCTCTTGTATAAGAATATATCTCTTCTTCAGAAAAGAATCTAGCTATTTCTTCTTCTGCAGCTTCAAGATTTTCACTAGCATGTATTACATTATTTCCTATACTCATAGAAAAATCTCATCTAATAGTACCAGGTTGAGCTTGTCTAGAATTTGTAACACCAGCTATAAGTCTTATAACTTCTACAACATCTTTACCTTCCCAAACTTGAAGTATAACAGGAGCAGATGTCATAAAATCAACTATTCCAGGGAAAAAAGGTTTATCTGCTAAATGAGAATAATGATCCTTTAATTGATCTTCTGTTAATCTAACCATTTTTGATCAAACTAATTTAATTCATTTTTCTTCTAATCTAGAAATGATTTTTCAAGAAATTCATCTTGTAATTGTATCTGGTTTTAAAATTATCAATGTTTTTTGCATTTAAATATTTTATAATATAAATTAA
>JALUXR010000082.1 GCA_027013285.1 Candidatus Altimarinota bacterium
AAATTGAGTAAATAAAGCAAATATAAAAATATGTTTATTTTACAACGGAAGTTGACTAGTAAATTATACAGTAGATTCTATAAAATTTATTAGTTGATATGATTCCGATGTTGTTTTCAATTGAGAAAATATTCCTTGATTTTCATATACTTGAAATTTAACCACAAATAATAATGGATGTTTAACTTGATATGTAACAAGTTTACATGGTTGAACTGCTTTACATTTTTGAATAAAAATAAAAAAATGAAATAATGTTTACAAAACAGAATGAACTACAAGTGCTTTTACTTATCCATTTGGTATATCAGCAACATTAACTTGAAAAGATATTCCTTGAAAAATTTTAATGTGATGGACAGATAGTATAAGTTTTACATGAGAAAAAGATTCTAAAATCGATAGTTTAAAATTTAAAAATATTAAAGCACAAATAGATTTAGGAAATTATAATAAATATTTTGACATAATAACTTGAACAAATATAAATATAGATTGAAAAAAATATGATCTAAAAATAGATAGAAATAGTAATTTTTATTCAGGAGATTATGTAAATATAAGTTATAATATAAGCTGAACTTACATAATAACAAAAGCTGGAAAAACCTACACTATACCAGATTTTCAAAAAAATAATATTTCTGCATGAAAAATATATAAAGACTGAAAAATTACTCATATTTTAATAATCAAACAAACAGATTCTGCTATTGCAGACTGAAAAAGTATTTTATGGTATAAAATTAAATTTTTAAATTCGGATTGAAAAGCAATAAATAATCTTTCATTTTCTTGACAAGTAATAGATTCAAATAAGTATTTTAATTTAAACAAGGATAATAATTCTTACATAACTTGAATATTTTTAACAAAAGATAATTCTCAAGCAAATATATATTGAGTTTATAGAATCTGACTTATTAGTTATAAACCTGTAAGTAATATAAATTTAACATGATTAATTTATAATATACAATATCATGGGCATTATAATTTTATAAATAATGATAAATATGTAAATTCTAAAAATATTAATTTTACTAATATTGCTAATCTTTCATTTGAAAATAAAACTTTAAAGGTTAATGAAAATAATACTATAAATGTAAGTTATGACTGAGACGATATTTCAAATCCTTCATTTGATACAACATGATATGAAATAAATTGAAGTGGTTGTAGTTTTATTAAATGAAAAAATATAAATTGAAATTCTACTTGAGATAGTTCTCATGATATAAAAGTAAATTGTAGTATAGAAGCTCCAAGTGCTATTATTTATACTTGATATTATAAATATGATTTAAATTGAGAATTTTGAGAAAAAACAGTTTATAATTTTTATAAAAAAATATACTCACCTGTTTTATTTATTTGATGAGCTCAAATAAAAGTTTTATGAAATGTCGTAAGCAATAAAAAGATAATATGATGAATAACATATATCTCAACAGCTATAAGTCCTAATATATTTAAAAACAAAATTAAACAATATATTTACAAAAATTATATTATGTGATGAAAATTAAGTGTTATTCCACCAGGTAATAATATAGATTTATCTTCCTTAACTTGAAGTAAAATTTATAAATGTAATTCAAATGAAATTTTAAATATATGATGATGGTATAATTGAAATATTTCTTTATATTTTATATGATGCTGAATAAATATAAAAAGTAATATCCAGTGAAATTGAAAATTGAATATATTTTGATTTAGAAAAAGATGAGATATTTGATATAATTTTTCAATTCCAAATGGTTGGGAAAAATGATGAAATATCTATATAAACAATAATGTAAAAAGTATAAAAGCTAATATAATTACAGATGGTAGTATTTTTACATACATATGATCTAACCCTACTTCGGAAAGTATATTTACTTGAAGAATAAATAATGATAATTTAAAATCTCAGTTATTTATAAGATGAAAAATATTTTCAAGAAATACTATTTGATGAGGAAATAAAGATATAAACAATAATTATATGTTTGTATGATGAAAAAAAGTTAGTGCAAATACTAAAATTTTTCAAACTCCATCAACATTAGTTAGTAAAGCATATGATATTACTTTTTTAAAAAATAATTTTGTAGATGATAGTTGAGATTATGATACATGAGTTTTGTCTCAATACATCTATAATAAATATCATTGTACATGACATAAAGATCAAGATAAGAGTAAACTATGCTATAGTTCAATAGTTATAGAAGATTGAAATTAAATAAATTAAAATATTAAAGTATTAATTATTGACTTTAATATTTTTTTTTATATAAAACTTAATATATATTTATATAATAATATTCAAAAAAAATGTCTTTAATTCAAAGAAAAACAGATTGATTTTCAATAATTGAAAGAAAATGAGAACATACTATTCAATCAAGTATATTTGACTGAAAATGAAATTTACTAAAAGAAAAAAAAGATGACCTTTTATATAACATTAATTGAATAAATAAAAATTGAAAAGAAATAGACCCACATAAAAGATTAGAAACTATTTGAAAAACAGCTCAAAAAAATATTGCAGACCTATTAATTTGGACAGACTTTAAAAAACCCTCAAAAGAATTAGTAAGACTTACAGAAACTAGTGATTTATATGATTACTTACAAAAAAATAATAAATTTATAAATCTTTGATATGCAGATAATACTATTATATTCAATACACCCAAAATTTTAAAAGAATTATGAATTAATTCACTATCTTTATGATGAGCTGTAGCAGATTGTGGTTGAATTTGTTGAAATTATAATAACTGAGAAATAATATCTATTTCACATGCATGATGGGGATGAATTACAAATTGAGTTATAGAACAATTAATATACACTTATATGGCTGAATTATGAAAAAAAGAATTTCAAAAAGTTCAATTTGATTTTTCACCTATGGGTTGAATAAATTATGAATGGGATAAAAATAGCTTTGACAAAAACTTATTAAATCATATGAAATATCTTACAAAACAAGAAGAAAAAATTGTAGAAGAAATTTCTAAATTAATATATGATATAGTATTAGAAAATAAAAAAATAATTAAGAATTATAATTCAAAACTTAATGAGTTTAATATATTACATAAAAAAATAGAAAAATTAACAGAAATATTTAATTTAAACCAAAAATTTAGTAAAATAGCTGAAGAATATAACATAGATTATATGAAAGATAAAATAGTTGAAAAATCATCAGACCCTAAAAAAGTAATTTTCTTTTTAGATAGGCTTATAAAAAGAATTTTCTTAGAAAACTGAGCAAATATAGAGCAACTTAATTTTCATAAAGAACAAACAACAGATTTAAATAATACTTGGCCATCATACAGGATACATACTTTACGAGAAAAATGAATAATTGGTCCAGATATGACATTAAAGTGAGAAAACTGAATTATACCGGATTCAAGATTATGAGTATTCAATACTGTATATAAAAAATAATTTAATAAATAATAAAATATTAAAATGACACAAAAACATGAATTCATAAAAAAATTATACAAAGAATGAGATACTATATGATTAGATAATGAAAAAGATAAAATAGGAAAAATAGTTTATGAATATCAAAAACAACTTGAAATTTCTATGAGAATAAAAGATAAAGGTAAACAAGAAATAGATGAAATTAAAAAAGTTTTAAATTATGAAGAAAAAAACTTAAAATTTATTAAAAGAATTAGAAATATGCTTTATAAAAAATTAGAAGAATAAAATGGAAGTTATAATAAGTAAACCAGAAAATATAAAATTAAAAGACATCATAAATATCTCCTATAAAATCCCAGATCTAATTAGTTGAATAAATATCATAAAAGAAAAAATAGAAGATAAATTATTTAAAATTTATAATGATGAAATTATTTATTCATATATAAAAAAAAATAAGAAAATTGTATCGTTTGGTAAAATAATAAATAATGATATTTATTATAAAAAAATATGTAAAAGAATATGATTTAAGAAATGAGATTATTTAATTTGAACTAATTTATTTACTATAAAAAAATATAGATGAAAATGATATGCAAAATTACTTAAAAAAGCTCAAATTGAATATATAAAACAAAATAATCCTAATATAAATAAACTAATTTGATTTACTACAAATAAAAAATATTTAAAGTTATATCAGACATATTGATGTAAGTTTGCAGGAAAATATCAGATACAAGATACTATATTGTATATTTATTATTACAATATTTAATTAATAATTTAAAAAAATAACATTAAAAAGTAAGGTTTATTTTTAAGATAAAGAAGTTTTTAATATTCTTTGAGAAAGATTTAAAAGAACAAGAGAATAATATATGAAATTGGTTCAAAGAAGTAAGTGGAACAATTACAACTAGTGAAATGTGATTTTTAGCTAAAAAATAATAATAAAATGTCTAATCTACCTGAAGATTTCCCTTTATTTAAATTAGAACAATGAGATAATTTTGAAAATTCAATATTTCAAAAGCAAGTTATAAACACACAAAATAACTTGATATTTTTACTTAATAAATTAAAAGATTTCTCTTCTAAGAATGAAATTTATAAAATATTAGATAATATTAAAGACATTAAAAATCCTTGAGTTGCATTTGAGTATTTACTTATAGAATATTTAAATAAAAAGAATATATTCAAAGCTGACGAAGAAAAATGGGAATGAAATGGAATAGATTTATTTATCAAAAAAAATTGAGTTCAAGTTACTATAAGTGATAAATTATGAAAAGAAAGAAAAATTGAAAAAGTAAGAGAAAAAATAAATAAATGAGAAACATTTAAATTTCAAAAAAAAGATATAGATTGAAATACTTTAGAAATTCCTATTTTAAACACAGAAGTCCCAAAAAATATCATATTATTTAAAATTGAAGATCCTATTATAAAATATTTAGTATCACAAGATAAATGAAGATTAAGTTATAATTTTCAAAACTTAAATACTCATAGTCAAAATAAATTTATTGAAAGTTTAAATATAATCAAAAAAAGCTTTAAAATAATATTAGAAAAAATTTATTTTATTGAAAAAAACATTGATACAAATTTAAAAACTGTGCCTAATACCAAGCAATCTATAAATTTTGATAAAATAAAAAATAAAAAATTTTGAGAAGAATTAGAGAATTGGATAAAAAACAATTACGAATGAAAAAAACCATATTTACAGAATATTTGATCAAATATAATATATTTTTATGATGAAAAAAATAATAAAATAGTTTTCAAAGTATATTTAGATACAAAACAAAAAGAAATAATTTATAATTTTACATATTATATTTGTAATAAAAAAATTGTTAATAATAAATTTGAGAAAACTAAATTAATACCAAAACAAGAAGAAAATGAATCAAAAATAGAATGAAAAGCTCATAATAAAGAAAGAGAAATTACAAACATAATCAAATATACTAAAAAGTATAATCAAAAATTAAATGATATTATAAACTCAATAAGTAAAAAATATAATCTAAATATTAAGTGAATAAAACATAAACTTATAAAAAAATTAGTTTATAACATATCTCAAGATACTAATTTTATAGAATTAAAAAAATATTTTGTAGAGTTAAAAACACAAGACAAGAAAGAAATTCAAAAATATTTTGACAATTTGAAACAGACAAACCAAGAAAGAATTAAAACAAAAAAACAAATTACTTGGCTTAAACATTTCTTAAAAGATATTTCTAATATAATAGACTGAAAAAATACAAATATTGAAGAAATATGAATATGAACTATTACTGACCAAGAATTATTATTAAATGATGTTATTATCAAAAAATATTGATTATTAGAAAAATGAGCTAAATTAAATAATAATATACAAAAAATTAAATCAATATTAGAAGAATTAAATATTAAATGATTAGATACAAATAAAATATTTATTAGGTTGCAAAAAATGTTATTTATTAAGGCAACTACTTACAAAAGTTGAAATAATTATACAAATAATATTATTAAAAAAAATGAAAATATAAAATTAGAATTAGAAGAACAAATGGAAGCATTAATCATAAAATCAATATGAATTAAATCATATACTAACTCTAAGATTAAAACATTAAAATGATGAAATAAAATAGATACAAATTTATTATTTAATAAAAGAATCAAAAAACAATATTTGAAACCATATACAGAATTAGAAAAAAAATACAAAGCTATTACATTACTAAATAATTTATTACAAGAAACTAAAACTGAATTATGAGAGTTAAGAAGTTTTATAAATAAAATAAATTTTGATAATTTATTAATCTCTCAACTAAATTGAGATAATTTAATATATTCAAATAAATTTTTATCTGATACAATGATATGATTAATTTTTAAATGAGAAAAAAATATAAGAGTTTTATGACATAAAAAATTGATAGATAAATTAAATGAATTAAAAATTTCAAAATTTAATCCAGAAAATTTTATATCATTATTAGAAATGTACATATCATTTAAAAATATTATTCAAAATAACGGTATAACACAAATAAACTGAATTATGAATAAACAAATAATTTTATTAAAGAATAAATTAAATCAATTAATAAATAAAATAGATTCTAAACCAGATATTGAAAATATAAATATTAAAATTTTTAAAGAAAAAGAAAATGGAATTATATTACTTTTAGAAAAATATATATGAAAAGAAAATATTGTATTAAATAAAAATATAATAAATAAATTTACATATGAATCTATGTTTTCAAATAAGTGAATAGAAAAATTGCTTGAAGAATTATTTTTACATATAGGAATAGATTATATAAAAAATTTTAGAGAAGATGTTAGTTTATTAGATAAATATGAGTATCAAAAAAATAATATAGAAAAATTAAGTTATATAAAAAAGAAAATATACAGAGAAGAATCTTCCGAAGAGATTTCAAAAGATAAAGAAAATATAATAAATAAATTTGAATCATTACAATCAATATTTGAGGAAATTAAAAATATTTATAACTTAGTTAAAATATAACAAATGAACAAATTATCAGAACAATTTCCAAGACAATCAAAAATAGAATTTGAAAAATATAATACAAAAATAATTTTAGAATTTTTATGATGAGTTTGAGATAAAGAAAAAGGTGTTTCTCTTACATGAAGTGCCACAAAACTAACTATTATCAAACCAAACGGAGAAAAAACTGTATGAATTATAGATTTTTGAATGTTTCAATGATGAGAACATGATTTAGAATATAATGAAGTATTACCATTTGATTTATCAAAAATAGAATTTGTAATAGCTACACATACTCATTTAGATCATATTGGTAAAATGCTACATCTTGGGAAAAAAGAATTTATGTGAAATATTTGGACTACAAAAATAAATAAAGATGTATTATACACTATGTTAAATGATGTTATCAAAAATCAACCTGAAAATACTATTTCAGAAGAAGAAAAAATACTTTCAAAAATAGAAAATTATAAACTTATAAGAGATAAATTAGCAAAAGCTTTATGAGACAAAAATGACGGAGTCCAACAAATGGATAATGAAATAATAGATTTAGAACTTGAATACAAAGAAATTCTTGAAAATTTTAAAAATAAAGAAAAACAATTCTTTGATTCTCAAGATCTTATGTTTTTAATATGAAAAATTAATAGTGTAAATTATTATGAAAAATTTGAGGTAAAAAATGATATTCAAGTAAGTTTCATTCCAGCTGGACATTTACCCGGTTCTTCTCAATCCATTTTAAAAATAAAAGTTTGAAAAAATAAATTTATAAATATAGGTTTTTCTTGAGATTTATGAAAATTAAAAAATCCTGCTATTTGGTGAGCTCCTGAAATATCAAAAGAAAAACTTGATATGTATATGGTAGAATCTACTTATGCATGAAGACATCATCCTGAAGTTAATGAACAAGAAAATAAATTGGTAGAACAAATCAATAAAACCATAAAAAAATGATGAAAAATTATAATACCAGTTTTTATGCAATGAAGAGCTCAAGAAGTTACATTATTTATTAAAAGTTTAATTAATAATTGAAAAATAGCAGAAATACCTGTTTTTTACCATTCAGAAAATATTGAAAATATAAATAATATTTATTCTAGATATCTACCAAAACATTTTAACATTCTAACAAAATGAAATACATTAAGAAAAGCTAAAACTTGAAAATGAAAAAATACAAAATTTAATTTTGAAAATTATAAAAAATCTGCAATATTATTAGCAAGTGGAGGTATGATAAGTTGATGAAGTATTTTAAATTATTTAAATTATTTACAAGATTCTAAAAATCTTTTTATCTCTATGTGATATCAGGCTTCATGAACACTATGAAATGAAATATTTTATCAAAAAAAATGAGAAATAGAGATTCCAAATGAAGGTAAAATACAAGTAAATGCAAATTTAACATCTTTTAAATGATTTTCTTGACATGCTGATGAACAAGATTTATTACAACTTATTTCTCAAATGTCTTTTTCAAAAGATGCAAAAGTAATTATCAATCATGGAGAAAAATCACCTGAACAACTTACTTTCTGATTAGCTATCAAATGAATAATTGGAAGAACAAAGGAAGTATTATTTGCAGATTTTAATGAAAATTTATATAAATAAAAAAAGACTTTAAAAATACTTAATAAAAGTTATATTAAGCAAATATTTTATTTAATAAAATTTAGACAATAGTATGAACAAAGGTAATATAACAGCTATTCACTGAGTAGTAGTAGAAATGAAATTTGATAAAGTTCCTGGAATCTATGAAGCTGTAGAAGTTGTAAACAAAAATTCTAGTTGAGATAAAGTAGTTATAGAAGTTTTACAACAACTATGATGATGAACTATAAGATGAATATCTATGGAATCTACAGATTGATTGAGAAAATGAGATGAAGTTATAGCTCAAGGTAGTGCTATAAAAGTTCCTGTAGGACCAGAAGTGTTAGGTCATATTTTTAATGTGCTATGAGATACTATAGATGATACTTGAGCATTAGAAACTAAAATAAAAAAGCCTATTCATAGACCTGCTCCAGAATTTAAAGACCTTTCTACAAAACCAGAAATTCTTGAAACTTGAATTAAAGTTGTAGATTTCTTAGCTCCTATGCTTAAATGATGAAAAACTTGATTATTTGGTTGAGCATGAGTAGGTAAAACTGTAATTATGCAAGAACTTATTCATAATATTGCTTCTGCTCATTCATGAGTATCTGTAGTTGCATGAGTTTGAGAAAGAACAAGAGAATGAAAAGATCTATTCTTAGAAATGGATGAATCTTGAGTGTTAGAAAAAACTGCTATGGTGTATGGTCAAATGAATGAATCTCCTGGTCCTAGATCTAGAGTTGCTCTTACTTGACTTACTATGGCTGAATATTTCAGAGATGAAGAATGAAAAGATGTCCTACTTTTTGTAGATAATATCTTTAGATTTACACAAGCTGGTTCTGAAGTTTCAGCACTTTTAGGTAGAACACCTTCTGCTGTATGATACCAACCAACTTTAGCTACTGAAATGGCTGAATTACAAGAAAGAATTACTTCTACAAACAAAGGTTCTATTACTTCTGTTCAAGCTGTTTATGTGCCTGCTGATGATCTTACAGATCCAGCTCCTGCTACAACATTTGCACATTTAGATAGTACTATTGTATTAAATAGATCAATTGCTGAAAAAGGTATCTACCCTGCTGTAGATCCATTAGATAGTAAATCTTCATTATTAAACCCTGAAGTCTTATGAGAAGAACATTATAATATTGCAAAAGATGTTCAAAAAATATTACAAAAATATAAAGAATTACAAGATATTATAGCTATTCTTGGTATGGAAGAACTTTCATATGAAGATAAATTAACAGTTTATAGAGCAAGAAAAATTGAAAAATTCTTATCACAACCTTTCTTTGTAGCTGAACAATTTACTTGAACTCCTTGAGTTTATGTTCCTCTTTCAGAAACAATAAGATGATTTTCTATGATTATTTCATGAGAATTAGATGAAGTTCCTGAAAATATGTTCTTATACAAAGGTAGTATAGATGAAGTTCTTAAAAAATTTGAAGAATCTAAAAATAAATAATTCAAATATATCCTAGATTAATCTCTAGGTTTTTTTATTCTAAAATTTGCCAAAAAATTATAAATCATTATTATAAAATCATATATTTTATAAATTAGCTAATTTTACAATGTTTAATGTTTTTGAAAGTAAAGATAAAAATAATATAAGTAATTTTTTAAAAGATGAAAAAGCTATAAGAATATTTTCTCAGATATCTAATTTAATAGAATTATGAGATTTAAATACTTTAAATAATTTTATAAATGAAAATCTGAATTACTTAAATTCTAATAATTGAATTTCAAATCTAAAAATAATAATGGAAAATAATTGAGAAAAATTTTATCCTATTTTATGGAGTATATTTTCCATATCATCAAAAAAGAAAAATTATGAATTAGCAAACCTATTTTCAGAAACAACTAAAATATCTGAAAAGCTATTAAAAGAAATTAAAAAACTTAAAAAAGAAAATAATTTACTCAAAAATACTTTTTCAAAGAAAGATGAAAAAATTTTAAAACAAAAAGAAACTATAGAGATATTAGAAACAAAAAATAACATACTACAGGAAGAATCCCAATATTTAAGACCAAATGCGAAAGCTTATTCTGAAATATTAAAAATATTAATTGAAAATAATTTATCAGAAAAATGAAAAGATTCTCAAGAAGTAATAACAAAAATCATTAAATGAAATCAAATTTCTTCAAAACTAATAAAATGATTAGAACAACAATGAATAATTTCTATAAAAACTAATTGATGATATTGATTATCACCCAAAGTTAAAATAATAATGGAAGAATTAGCTAACAATCAAAGAAAAAAGAAAAATAGTATCATTGAAACAACTGAAGAAATCTGAAAAAGTAATGTTATCAAATCTTATAGTAAAATAGAAGAATATACTTTTCAACCAATAGATGAAGAAGAAATCAAAAGGATTGATAAAGAAAAAGAAATAAAACAAGATAAATCTAAACTAATAGAAGATGAAAATTCTGACATATTTGCAGAAATTACATGAGAATTCCTTGTAAAAATAGATGAACTTAAAAAATCTAATAAAAGCAAAGAGAATAAGATTAAAGAAATAGAAGAAAATTTAAATAAAAAAGAATTAGAATTACAAAAACAAGCTGAAGAAATAGAAAAATTAAAAAGAGAATTAGAAGACATAAAAAAAAGTAGCTGATGAACAACTACTCCAGCACATATAATGAAAAAGGCACATAAAAGCTATAAAGAAAATAAATAATTTTTAAATAAAACAAAAATCTAGAAAAAATTTTATTTCTGTAAAACATAAATCATCCTTGCAACATCATCCTCAAAAAGTTTGTAAGGATGTTTTTTTATCAATTTTAAATTATATTTTTTACAATTTTTTAAAATATCATCATATTCCTCTTTTGAATTCAATTTATACAAAACAAAATATCATCATTTTTTTACAAGATGTTTTGTAAATTTAAGCAATTTATCTATGTAAGCTACTGCTCTTGCAGTCATAATATCAAACTGTTTTTCTTTATATTCTTCTGCTCTAGTCCAAATAACCTCAACATTTTCTAGTCATAATTCTTGAATCATATCATTTACAGCTTTCACTTTTTTTCAAACAGATTCTATTCAAACAAAATTCCAATTAGGTTCTTCTATAGCTAAAGGTAATAATGGAAATCAACTTCCAGTTCATACATCAACTAAAGAGATTTTTTCTTTATCTGAAAATAATTTTTTAATAATATCTAAACCAACTAATGAATCTTTAATATGCTTAGTTTGAACTCATTGTTCATCTCTTATAGCTGAAAGATTAATTTGTTTATTTTTCTCAAGAAATACTTTTATAAGTTTATCATACATTAATTAACAGTTTATAAATTAAATTTTATTATCCATTATCAATTTTTATTAATCTCCCATTTCATCATTCCATCATTTGGCGGAACTTCAAAAATCTGATATTCAATTTGATTTTCATTTAGAAATTTATATAATAGCTCTGATTTGGATTTGAACTTTACTACATTGTCAGCTAATACTGTGCAATTATTTTCAAGCAAATCCTGAAATTTAAGATAAAAATCTAAATATAATTTCATTACTGCATCAATAAATAAAAAGTCTATTTTTTCTGTGAATATTTTTTCTAGTTTTATTAAAAGTGGATCAATATTGTATGCTGTAATATTAAATTGCTTGAAAGTATAAAAATTTTGTATAGCCTGCATATATGAAGGATAAGAAACTTCAAATGTAGTTAAATGTCAATTCCATTCACTTATAGTGTTTCAAATTATCAAACTTGAATATCAAATAGCTGTTCAAATTTCTACAACATTTTTTGGCCTTTTGCTTTGTAATTCTTTTATTAGAATTTGTTCAGCTTCTGGTTTAATAATAGGAACATTATCATTCAAAGCCTTTAATCTAAGGGTTTTCAACATTTTATTTTAAATAATATATTTATAAAAACATGACAAACGAATTTAGCCAAGCTTCTTTTCAAGAAGAAAATCATGGACAATCTTTGTGAGAAAGATTACTAAGTAAATTTAAAAAATCAACAGTTTCTGAAGAAAAAACAATAGAACCTAAAACTGAAGTTAAAAAATCTTTAAATGAACCTAAAAAAACTTTCAAAGTTCAAAGAAAAATAATTAAAAAAGTAATTACAAAACCTACTGAAATAGAAAATGAATTTAAAATATTGCCTTGAGAAAAACCAGTAAGAATTATGTCTTTAATGTGACTTGAACAAGTAGGTCAATGCTTACTTATAGAATATGAAAATGATATGATCATCATAGATGCAGGTATGGAATTTGCTGCTGATGAAGATACTTTATGAGTAGATTATATTATTCCTGATATTAGTTATGTAAAAAAGAACTTACATAAATTAAGATGAATATTACTTACTCATGGACATTTAGATCACATATGAGCATTAAGAGATATTTTACCAGAATTAGAATGGCCAACTATTTACACTACTCCACTAACTCTATGAATTGTTAAAAAATCTTTTCAAAATAGAGAACAAATTAAAAAAATAAAATACAAAATAGTAGATCCAGATATTGATATAATAAAATTATGAGTATTTACTGTAGAATTTGTTCATGTAAATCACAATATTCCTGAAACAATGTCTATGGCTATTCATACACCAAAATGATTAATATTTAATACTGCAGATTTTAAAGTAGATTTTTCTCCTGCTATCGATAAACCAGCAGATTTAAGTAAAATTGCTAGAATTGGTAATGAATGAGTAAAACTATATATTTGAGATAGTTTATGAACAGCTAGTAGATGAACTCCAAAGAGTGAAAAAGAAATTTGAATAAATTTAGAAAGAACTATTAAAAGTATTAAATGAAGAATTATACTTGCAACTTTTGCTTCAAATGTAGGTAGAATTATGCAACTTATAAATGTAGCTATAAAAAATAACAGAGTTGTATTTTTAGCAGGTAGAAGTATGGTAAATAATGTAGAAATTTGTCAAGAATTATGATATATCAAAGTTCCAAGATGAATGATAAGAAAATTAGATCAATCTGTAGAACAAATGCCTGATGATAGAGTTATGATTATATCTACATGAGCTCAATGAGAAGAATTCTCTGCTTTAAATAGAATGTCTAAACATGATCATCCTCAAATTCAACTTAGAAAATGAGATACAGTTATGATGAGTGCTTCAATTATACCTTGAAATGAGCTACAAACTCATGCTATGATGGATAAATTAGTTCAAAAAGACATAAATCTTATCACAAATAATGATATAGATATTCATACATCTGGTCATGGTTGAGTTGAAGATCATAAATTATTCTTAAACTTAGTAAATGCTGAATACGTATTACCTTTCTATATGACTGCATTTCATAGATATGCTCATAAAAAATTAGCTCTTGATATGGGATGGGATGAAGAAAAGATAATAATGTCAAATGAAAATGGAACAGTAATAGAAATGTATGATAATTGAATTAAAATATCAGACGAAAAAATTAAATTAAACACTATACTTATAGATGGTAAATGACAATGACATCTATCTTGAGAATATGTTGTTCAAGCTAGAAAAATAATGGCTCATGATGGTGTATTAATTATAACTTACAAAATTGATACAAATTCAAAAGATATTGTGTGAAATATACAAATTGAATCAAGATGATTTGTTTATAGTTCAGAAGTTAAAAAAATTCATACTCTTATAGTAGATTATGCAAGAAGTGAATATCAAAAAATAGTTAGATGATTAGTTAGAAAATGAATTAAATCTGAAGAAATAAATGTAAGAGATGTATTAAAAGAAATGAAAAAGAAAATTGAAACATTTTCAGCTGAACATACTTGAAGGACACCTATGGTTATTACAAGTTTTGTTTATATCAATAAAAGTGATAAAAAAGATTAGCAAAAAAGATCCTGAAAAACACTCAGGGTCTTATTTTTTTATTTACTAAATCAAAATAAAATATAAAAAAAAATAGTAGATTTTTATCTACTATCTCATAAAAAAGAAAAGATATATATTATATAGCTCCTTCTCTTCTTAATTGTTTATATTCTTTTGCAGTCATCTTAACTCTTACTTTCATACCATCAAGGTCAATCCATTTTCTAATAATATTTGGTTTGAACCATCTTTTTGAAGCATTCATAGCATGTGATCTCCTTTGTCATGCTCTTGGTCATTTTCCACTTAAATCTGATCTTGCCATAACTATAATTATATAAATAAATAAAAACTTTTTAATTCATCAAGTTGTTGATTTATAAATATTTAGTATTGAAAATCAAGTATAAAACTTTAAATATTAAGATACTTATTTTTAATATATTATAAACAAAAAAGAATGAAAAAAGATGTTATAATCTCAATAGTTAGAACAATAATCTGATTATCTTTAATCTCATATGTAAGTTATTTATGATACAATCATATGGATATTTTACCCAAAGAAGTATGGAACAATGATGTTATAGTTTTATCTATAGTATGAGCATTATGAGCTATGATTACTATATCTTGAATAATTAAACCATGTTTCAAAAACCCTAGAATAACACAAGTAATAGCTGGATTAATAGTTATTGTATTTCCAACTTATGCTTGAATTGTAGATAGTTATACTGCACATATATATTTATGAGATATTTTAAGAGTTTTATGAGTTATAATAACTATATTATGATTTACAAAATTATGTATTTATAATAGCTGTGTTAAAAAAGCTGAAGATAAAAAAGTAGGAGAAATGGAAATTATTGAAGTTTAATATATTAAATATTATAAATGAACATACTTTGAATAGATTGGTGAAGTAAATATGTATGATTAGCAAAAAAAAATATAGAAACTAATTTTATATCACCTATATGATACTTAGATAATGATGCTTGATGTATGTTTAATCTTGCAGAAATTATAATAAAAGAAAAAATTTCTAAAGTAGCTATATGATGGCCCAAAAGACAAAAAAATACTCAAGAATTGATAGAAAAATTTATAAAAGAATTCAAATTTGTTTATCCAGATATCGAAGTTAAAAAAGTAGATGAAGACTACACATCTGTCGAAGCTGCTGCTATGACTGGAGAGTTCAAGAAAGCAAGATGAAAAGAAGATGTAATATCAGCTATCAAAATATTAGAAAGATTAGACTAGGAAAATCTCCTAGTTTTTTTTATAAAAAAATCCTGCAAAATACAGGATAAACTAAGAAAATTTAAAATCATTCTTCTCAACTAATATTTCATCAAACTGAACTTCATCATCAACCTATACTAGATCAGTCTAAATTAGCAACTTTATTTTGTTTCATAACATTTAACAAAGCAGACTGAGTATGAAATCTTACAGAAGCAGAATTCCCATATTTATCTTTTCAAGCCTCTTGTAATTCTTTTATTTTCTTTTCTAAATCTTGTAATTTCTTAACAATTTCATTTACTATTGGATATGGTTTTTCAATTCAAGAAGACAACTCTTTTAATTTAGGATTTATCTCTTTTTTTATATAATCAGTTATTTCTTTTTGTTTATGTTTATCTAATTTATCAAATTCTTTTTTAATAGCCTCATACTCTTCATTATTTGGAGCTATATTTTTTAAGTCTTTTATACTATTAATTTTATTATACTCTTTTTCTTCAATTTTATGGTTTGTAAATCACTCTTTAGCTCATTCCATTTTATAACTTACATTAACATTTTTAATTTTAAATCTCATTTTATTTTTATTTTTATTTAATAAATTTAGTCTTTATTGACTTCTATGTTTTTTATTATACTAACATTTAATATTTTGTCAAAAATAAAACAAAGTTTTTTATTATATATTATTTAATATGTATTTTATAAATTATAATCTCAATTTACACTTGTATCTATTACATTATTATTTTTTTGATTAAACACATCTACAACTTTAAATAACCGTCATTTAGCAGTTTTAAAAATAGCTGTAGAAGTATAAGCCTTATACCCAGGAACCTTAATAGTTCTTAAAAATCCAGGTATTGCAAACAAAATAACTAATGTAAGTAAAAATCACAAAAGAGCATATCTAATACTATTCCATGCTTTTTTAATTTTTGCTTCATCTCCACCTGAAAAAACAAACATAAAAATAGAATAAACTATAGCATAAATTACTCATAAAAAAACTAATAAAACAAGTAATGCTAATAAATTTAATATTACATTTGTCATTAAATCATTTTGATACATATTTCTCATTTATTAATAAATTAAATTTTTTTCATTATAATTTTTATAAGTTTATAACTTACTCATATATATAGCATATTAACAAAAAAGGCATAAATTACAAATAAAATTTTACTACTAGGAATAATAATTAAATATCACAAACTCATAAAAAATAAAAATATTAAAAAACTATAAAATATATATTTCCACTCTACTTTCGGCAAGATTTCGTTCTTCCGTGCCACAAACAATATTCAACTTACAAAACAAAATTCTAATACTATTTGTGTAATAATTCATCAAATTATATTATATTTTGGAATTAAACTAAGTCATAAAATTACTCAAATAACCACTCAAAATACATTTATAGAAAACAATTTATTTTGTTTATCAAAAGAAACTAAAATATAATTAAATGTTTGTTTGATAAAACTTAAAAACAAAACAAAAGCCAAAAATGGTAAAATATAATCAGAACCAATTTGTGTAGCTGTAGATAGATAGTGGTTTCAAGCTATAAGTGAGATAATATTTGTTTTAAAAATTATAAAATTAAATAACATCAACAGTCAAAACCAAACTATAAAAGTAAGAAAATATCATAAAGATCTCTGTTTTTCTTCTTTTTTATAAGATGAAATTTTATGAATAATACTATTTCATAAAGCCGAGGGGACAATAAGTAATATTTCAGCCAAAGCCAAAGCTAAAGCCCAGATTCAAACATAATTAAATCATTTTGCAGTAGGAAAAATAATAGATAAAAATATCAAAACTATAAGTGTATGAAAACTACTCAAATAATAACTTACTCAGTATCTCCAATTTTTTTTCAAATTTTCTTTTATAAATCAAAAATCCATATCTATCTTAAATTTCATATGTTTAGATCATTTTCTATGAACATAGATATATTGAGTTAATCAAGACAAAAATACTGTAGATAAAACTAATAAAAATGCACTTATTGAAGAAAAAGATGGAACATTAAAATTTATATGAGGATAAAAAACAAAAATTATAAGCAACAAACTAGATACCTGAACTACTCTAGCTAAAATAAGTGCTTGAGATACAGTTTTCATCTTCCAATTTAGTTGTAAAGGAAGCTGAACTATACCTGCAAGCATAAATGTAGCTGAAAAAATCATACCAAGCACTAATCAATTTATAATAAAAGGATTATGGACATAAGCTGGAATAAAAAAAGCTATCACAAAAGCTAATAAATAAATTATAATTACCATAAAAAACCTAAATCACAAAAATTTATGATATAAAGCAAGTTTTTCTTCTATATTTTTTAATTTTCAGATAGAATTTAAAGCTAAAACATAAATTCCAAAATCAGCCAAAGCTGACCAAATAGCAAAATACTTCAAAATTGTAGAATAATCTCCATATCTCAAAGGTCATAGATAAGGAGTTATCAATTTTACTACCAAAAAACCCATTAAGGCACTTACTACCCTGCCGGCAATCTGCCAGAAAGCATCACGAAAAACTAAAGACATAAAGAAAATATTAAAATCTAAACAACTAAAGTATTTTTACTTAAATTAGTTATTTTCTCAATATAAAAAAAGACTAACATTTAAGCTAGTCTATAATTTTATTTAACTTTATTTGAATTCAACAAATTTTCTATAATTTTATTTTCCAATTCATTATAAATATATTTTTCTACTCATCTTACTCAAGCTCATTCCTTTTCTATCTTAGTCAAAACAGTATCTACATCTTCTTTTTTTACAACTGGGATTGTAATTCATTTATGTTTTTTCCATAACTGTTTATATTCTTTGTAATATTTTTGAAATACTTTCTTAAGTAAATCAATATTTATATTGTTGAAATACACAACCTTATCAAATCTATTTAATAATTCTACTGGCAAGATATTTTTAACTTCTTGTAAAATCATTTCTTTCTTTTCTTCTGTTATATCTGTATTTTTTTCTTTTGTAGAATCAAATCAAATTTTTGTAACCTGTTTTGTAAAATATTCAGCTCAAAGATTTGAAGTTAAAATGATAATAGTATTTTTAAAATCTACCTTTCTTCATTTATTATCTTCAAGATAACCTTGATCAAGTATCTGTAACAAAATATTTAAAACATTTGAAGATCATTTTTCTATTTCATCAAACAATATTACAGAATAAGGTTTTTTTCTAACTGCTTCCGTAAGAATTCAACCTTCTTCATAACCAACATATCAAGCTGCAGATCAAGTTAATTTATTACTAGACATATCTTGAGAATACTCTGACATATTTATTTTTATCAATGAATTTTCATCTTGGAAAAAGTGTTTTGCCAACAATTGTGCTAAATAAGTTTTTCATACTCAAGAAGCTCCTAAAAATAAGAAACTACCAATAGGTTTTGATTGTTCCAATGGAGATAATTTATTTCTAATAATAGCATTTACAACATCATTTACTGCTTGTTCTTGTCAAATTATTTCTTTATTTAAGATGTTTTTTAAATCTTTCAAAAACTCTAATTCTGATTTACTTAAAACACTATTTGAAATTCAATATTTTTCTACAATTACATTTTCAATATCTTCCTCAGTGATAGTTTGCCTTTTATCTTTTGGTCTATCATCTGTAGTTTGTAATTTAGTAATATCTTGTTTAAGATTTGATATTTTTTCTTTATAATCAGCAGCTGTAAAATAATCTTGTTCAGACACAGCTTTCTCAATTTTTTGTTCTAATCATTCTATAGTTTTATTTATTTCGTCAATTTTTTTACTTATATTTTTTGACATAACTTTCTCTCATACTCTAGAACAAGCCTCATCAACCAAATCAATAGCTTTATCTGGTAATTGTTTATCCAAAATATATCTTTTTGATAACTTAACAGCAATTTCAACAGCTCAAGATGAAATATTTACACCGTGAAAGTCTTCAAATCTATATTTTATTCATTCCAAAAGTTTAATTGCTCATTTTTCTGTAGGCTCTTCAATTTTTACAACCTGAAATCTTCTTGTTAGAGCTGGATCTTTTTCAATATATTTTTTATACTCATCAAAAGTTGTAGCACCAATAAGAGTTAATTCTCATCTAGCAAGATGTGGTTTGATAATATTTGCAGTATCTGCACCTCCTTCTTGGTTTCAAGCTCAAACGATAGTATGAATTTCGTCTATAAACAAAATTATATTATTTTCTGGATTTATAGATTCTTCTATGATAGATTTTAACCTAGATTCAAACTCACCTCTAAATTTTGTTCCAGCAACTAAAGTTCACATATCCAACATATAAATTTTCTTATTTTTAAGTTTTGTTGGAACATCTCAAGAAGAAATTTTTTGAGCTAATCATTCAACTATTGCAGTTTTACCAACTCATGCCTCTCAAATTAACAATGGGTTTGATTTAGTTTTTCTTAATAAAGTATAAATTACTTGCTTCATTTCATTTTCTCTACCAACTACAGGCTCTAAATTTCACTTTTTAGCTTCTGCTACCAAATTTGTTCCAAATGTATCTATCACTAATTTATCTTTTCATTTATTAGATTCTTTTTTTACTTGTTTTGTTTCTCATTCTTCTACATCATCATCCAAATAATCATAATCTGAATAATCATCAGCCGCCAAAATCTTTTGAAAATCATCTTTTTCTATAGTAGAAACAACTTCTTTTAAAGAAAATATATTTCCAAATTCTTCAACTAAAGTATTATCATCATAAGCAGAATCTAAAACTTGTTTTATATTTAATCATTCAAGAAAATCAAAAAATCAATTATCAGCCAATTTTCCAAATATAATATTTTCATAAATTAACTCCAGAAACAAAGAGAATGAAAATAATGATTTACCATGAGAAGATTCTAAATTTTCAAAAACTTTAATTACATCAGAAGATAGAATAAATCAATTATTTCATACATTTGACATATCAATACCATCCAAATCATAATCTTTTTTAAAAATATTTATCATTCAATCTATATCTATTCATTGATCAACAAAAAAAGATTTAATTTGAGCATTTTTATTAAATAAGTTTAACAATGTAAAAAACACATCTTCCAAACTTACTTCTTTTCAATTATTTCTTGAATAAGTATATTTTGAAACTATTACTAACAAATTTATATATTTATAAAATATTTTATTTTGATTTTTCATATATTATTTTAAATAATTATAATTTAAAAATTAATTGTCTTATTATTCTATAGAAAATCACTCCTGTTTCAATAAAAATACATATTTACTTAAAGAAAATTTTAACTATTTGCTTTTTTAGCTAATTTTCAAATCCAATCATCTCTTTGAGCTAACTTAGAAACTATTCATTCTCATATTTTTTTAGCTGATTTTTGTCTTCATTCATTTGCTTTAATAAGTAATTGTTCTTTTGTTAAATTATTTTTATCAAAAATATCTTTTTGTAAATCTGTTAATTTAGTTTTCACATTTTGAGAATATTTATCTTTTAATTCGTCTACTTTTTTTTCTAAGTCTGATAAAATATTTTTAAATTCAGAATACTCTTTCAAAGCTCATAATTCAGCTTGTATCTCATTTAAAAAATCACTAGCTTCTTTCTGTGTAGAAAGACTTTCTATCTTTGAAGATAATTTCAATATATTTTCATCTACCTCAGTAGTTTTGTTTGATAATTTTTCTTCGTTTCTAATAGATGAAGCCATATCCTCCAATAATTTTTTGAAATCATTTTTTTCTTGCTGAGTAATTTTTTCTATCTTTGACATATTATTATTTTATACAGATAAATTATCTTTGTTGTAAAGAGAACAAAAGAAAAATCAAGATATTTTAACAAAAAAAGAAGGCAAAGCACCTTCTTAGAAATTATAATCAATATGGTTTATCCATTTGTATACCAGGGTCATACTTAATTATAACAGGGTATGTTCAATATTTATTTGAATCTAGTTTACTACAAGTATTACCATAACTTGAATCACTAACCTTACAAGAAGCATTTCATGGATTAAAATTAATATTATATCTCCTTAAATAATTTAAATCATATACTGCTGCTCTATAAAAATTAGCTGTATCTCATGGTAAATATTTTCATCATGGTTTAACATATTTACCATTTATTTTTATAGACCCTCCTACTGTATTACTTCTTGATATTACCATTCCATAAATAAGTAATTGATTGTGTAATTCATCATTTTTATTTCACTTTACTACATCCAACATACTTCAAATTTTCAAAGTTTCTCAATTTTTAGCTAACAATGGATATATTCAATTTTGTGAAACTATTATTGCATCAATATTTGTAACATTATTATCTATATAAACATGTCATCAATTTCAATTTTTATCTCAAACTGCAACTATAGTTAATATTCATCACTTCTTTTTTATATTTCATTTAATGATTACATCAGCTCACTTTACATAAATAAGTGATTTTTTTGTAATATTTCATTGGTTTAAAGTAATATCCTGTCAATTATTTGAATATATTCATCAAATATCAATCAAACTTGTTTCCTTATTTTGTTTTATTCATCTTATTAATTTATTTGAATTTTGGACAATTTTATTGTATGTTTTTATTTTCAAATCAGATACTATACTTGTAGCTGTATAATTATTTTTAGATTTTCTTAAAATTTCATACAATCATTTTACAGCATTTGATGCTAATCATTCTACATATACTCACCAATAATTAATATTTAAATTTGAATTTACAGGATAATATGCTTTTACATCTCTAGATCAATCTAATCAATTTAAATTATAACTTAATAAGACCTTTCAACCAAGCTTAATTTTTGAATTAAAACTATCAGAATCACCTGAATATTCAACACGACCAGTAAAATAAATATTTTTAACATTACTAGCAGATAAGTCAGCAAAACTATAAGTTCAATTTAACATTTTTTTCAAATTTATACTTCAAGTTGCAGGAACAAATTTAACACCAGTATAATCACTACCATTTACAGTGAATTTAGGTAAAAATTTAATTGATATATTATTTATATTAGAATTTCACGTATTTTTTAATTTTAATTTAAACCTAACATCAGTATTAAATGGTAAAGAATTTCAATTATTTGATCAAGTCAATAAATCAACATTAAATATTCAACTTATAGTAGGTGAAGAAGAAACAGATTTACTTACATTAACTGCTGAGCCTAAAGTACCATCCAATTTTCTCTTTCTAATATTTAAAACAACAGAAGAAATTGGATGGACAACTTTCTTATTATAAGCTACATAAAACAACTTAAATAATCAACTATCCTTTAAAAATTTCATAACATAAAACAATCATTTTTGAATAGTAGAGTTAGTTTCATTTAAATCAATAATATTATTTCAGATAGAAAACCAATTTATTAAACCATATTTAGATAAATTAATAGTATTTCAGAAACTATCAGTAATTTTTCAAGTAAATACCAAAGTAGATCTTCCATCAGCTTTTATATTTGAAGTATGTAATATATTAGTAAGTTTATAGTTATTATTTGGAATTATTTTAATAGTCATTAACGATGTGTTTCATCTAATTTCATCATCTGACCAAAATTTTAATAAAAACCAATATTTTCATTTTTTTTTAAATGCATTTACTCATCAATTCTTATCCCAATCTATATTAAAACAAATATTATTCAACTTTTCAGGAACATCTTGCTTTTCTATAGGATTCGGTAATATATATTTATTACTCTCTCATATATTTTTAGTAGAATCTTTCGGTCTTATAATCATTTGTATAGCAGTCATTTTTCTATAAACAGGATGAACACTATTAGCTGCTCATACAAAATCAACTGGAACAGACTTAATATTAATATTATCAATACATATTTTATTATTATCTGTAGAATAACCAATAAATTCCTTTTTTACAATATTTTTATAAGTAAATGTATTATTAATTTGTAATTTTAAATTAGAAACATCAGCACTAATATCTTTTGGTCTTTCCCAATTTAAAGTATCAGTATTACATTGATCTACTATTTCATTTCTTTTTATGTTTCAACTAGTATTTATTCAAATATTTATTTTATTTATATTTAAATTATCTGTCCTTGATCAATTAAAATAATAAGATTTAATTTTTAACCATGTAGATGCACATACCGTATGATCTTTATGATCTTTATGATCTTTAGGTGACATATTTAAAGACTTAGCAAAGGATGTGACACCTTTATATCTATTTGTAGACACCCACCACCAAGATCATACAGTACCATCTTCACATAAATTATCATTATATTCAGAAACATTCTGAATTGATCAATCACCTTGTGTAATTACTTGTAAACCACTAAATTCTACACTATGATAATTAACATAATTTTTTCATCAAATTGGTTTAATAACCAAAGTATCTCATACCTTACTTAATCAATGCCATAAACTTCTAAATTTTATATAATTATATAATTTTTTTAAATTATAAGTAACTTTTCATCATAATCTATAATTTAAATATTGATAAGTAATTTTATATTTTTTTCAAAATATGATTTCTTTTACATTCTTTCTAACAGGTGTATATCCAGGATATTCATTTACATTACTCCAATTAAATTTTATACTATTATCTCCAGAATAAATTACAAAACCTGTATCAAAAATATTTATTTTTCATCAAGATAAATCTAATGGAAATTTATTATTTATATTATTTTTATCACTAACTATATTACTTATATGACCTAAACTAATATTACATTTTCCATTACAACTAATTTTATTATTGTCATAATCTAATGAATCTCATGTTATATAAAATGTAAGAAAAACTCAACTACCATATACTCATAAATTTTCACTACCAATAAATGGAGTTTTTAAATAACTATCTTGACAAATTTTATTATCAGAATCTAATTTAGATTTCCAAGTATTATAAGAACATCAAAATGTAGAAATATTTACTTGATCTATTACACTATCAAGATCAACTTTTACAGGAACTAAAGAAACATATTTCCTTAAATATCATTCATGATATCATAATACATATCAAATAGAATATCAGCATTTATTTCAAGAAGGTAAATAATTAACATCAAATTTACTAATTCAACTTGCTCTTGTAGAATCTATATTTGCAAAAGCAACACTATATAAGACAATACTCAACATCAAGGATACAATAATTTTTATTATATTTTTCATTTTTATTTTATTTAATATTTAAAATTGATAACAATATTTTGTTAAAAAAGTTCAATTTGTTTTATCATAAATCTGTTGATAACCAGCATACCGAATTCATCTTATAAGATCTAAATTCCACCATCAAGGAAATCAGTTTTTTTGCCAATAAATTGCATTAAAATATCTATTAACACTTATATGATTCAATATAGTTTTATTTTTAATTTTATATTTATAATACACAGGAACACATTTGTGAACTATTTGTCAATTTTTATTTTTTAAAATAATAATAGGCATTCAATAACTATCAAATCATTGTGCTAATAACTTATAACCATCTTTATTAAATACAGGTAGGTCTAAATATCATAATTTTTTTGCTATATTATTATTTAAGGAAGCATAACTTACCGTTTTAATTCAATAGAGTCAACAAATATTTGACAAATCTACTTTAAATTTTCAAATATTAAGTAAATTAACACTGTTACAATTTATTGTCTTCATCTTAACACATGTAAAATTAACATTTATTTGTCATTCACTAACATATCATATTTTCTTCTTTACCATAGGAACACATCAATCCTTATAAAATATAACATTAAAGTTGAAAGGAAAATATGTTTTATATACATATTTATTATCTTTTAAAGACTTTAGAGCTTTTCAATTTACAATTATATTGTCAATTTTTTGATTCAGCTTAAAAGTATAAGTATATAATTTATATCAAGATAAAATATTTTTTCAAAATTTAATTTTATAATAATTTATCAAATTATTAAGACCAGTATAGTCTCATCTCAAAGAAGCTAAAAAACTATATTTTATAAATCTTATTGATTTAAATTTATCATATAATTCCATCCTTAAATTATCTTCTTGTTCAAAAAGATCAGTATTAGGATGAAGATAAAATTCATTTACATTTTTAGCAATTTCTTCTTTTTCTTTAAAAATTTCTTTATTTTTAATATTATCTTTTTCTTTAGATAAATCTTTATTGTTAGATTTATTTTTATTAACAACTTTTTTTACTTGATTATCAGATAAATTATTTACTGTATGATTAACAGTTTTAACACTATCTATATACTTTTTAGGTAGATTATTCTTCTTAAAAACAAAAAATATACCTCATAATAACAAAACCACAATTATACTTATTCACAATTTTTTATTCATAATAAAATCATAACTAACTAAATAAATAAATATGAATTATATCATATTTAATATACTAAATCAAGACATATAAATTATATCATATTTAATATACTAAATCAAGACATATAAATTATATCATATTTAATATACTAAATCAAGACATATAAATTATATCATATTTTAACAAAAAAAGAAGGCAAAGCACCTTCTTGAGAAT
>JALUXR010000083.1 GCA_027013285.1 Candidatus Altimarinota bacterium
AATTATATCATATTTAATATACTAAATCAAGACATATAAATTATATCATATTTAATATACTAAATCAAGACATATAAATTATATCATATTTTAACAAAAAAAGAAGGCAAAGCACCTTCTTGAGAATTAATTTATTTTCTATTTTTATTAAATAATATAAGCAAACCTGGTATAGATGGAAGCATAACTGCCAATACTATAAATATATTTACTATCATCATTGTTCCAAATCATTTGAATATATTTGTACCTATCATAAATAATAAGAAAGCTATTAAACCTGTTGTAAGATTACCATCTCTAATTGCTGAGATAGAACTTTCATATCATTCTGTAATTGATGTTAACCAACTACTACCAGCTCTCAAATTTTCTCTAACTCTTTCAAATATAATTACATTTGCATCTACAGCCATACCAATATTTAAGATAATAGCTCAAATTGCAGATAAAGACAATACTACTCAAAATAATTTTATAAATCATCATAAAACTACAAAGAAAATAGTTAATGAAAGTAATGTAACTATAGCATACCTAACTCCATAAAAGACAAGAAACATAATAAATATAAGTAATGTTCAAACTCAAGCTGCTAATATTGCATTTTTAAATGCTTTTTGTCATAAAACAGGAGATACTTTTTCTTCTTGTTCAAGTTTTAATGGAACTGGCATAGCTCAGGTATTTAAATCATTTGCTAATTTTTGTGCTTCCTGTGGAGTATATCTTCAAGTTATTTGAGCTACTCAACCATCTATTTCAGCTCTTATAACTGGATCTGTCATTAATTTATTTCATACAAATATAGCCATTTGTTTTCAAAGATACTTTTTTGTAAGTGCTCAAAATAATGTTCTACCTTGATCATCAAAAAAGACATTTACTGCAACTTGCCCACCAGGAGCTCTAGAAACTGTAGCCATCTTAAATCTTTCACCATTAAGAAGTTCTCAATTTTCTTTTGCATCTATCCAATGTGGCGCAAACAAAACAGAAAATCTTACAAAATTATATTTATCTCCTTTTTTTCCAATAAATTGATAAATGTCAAAACTCTTAGTAGTATTTACTAATTTAGGATAAACATATCCTCAAGTAAGTGCCTTTTCTATATTTTGTCAAAAAATTTTTGAAAGATTAGATCAAGTTATACTAACTTGTTGTGGATAAATATTCCAAGCTCTTGGATCTGAAACATAATCAGTAATTTTATCAGTTTTTCATGATTTAATATCTGACAATATTTTTTCAGCTAAAAGTTGTCTATCATTTTTTATACTTTTAGTTACTAAACCTGTAAATGGAACTTTAAAAGTCATTTGAACAGTTTTTCATATAGTTTTTTTAGCCTTTTCTATATCTTTAATTCATCATAAATCAATTTCAATATAATCTTTTCATCATAAAACTATATGTCTTGCATTATAATCGGAAACTCAAAGTTTAGAAATCCTACCATCAATATTTTTTTTAACAATATTAACTACATTATTTCTTTGTTGATCAAACTGAGCTGTATTTTTATAGTTTGCCTTATATTGTGTAAAATCCATATTATAAAGTAATCTAACTCATCAAGCTAAATCCAACCCTTGTTTCCAATGATTTATTCATCATTGTGTAAAAATAAGTAATAATGCTATAAATAATCATCATAAAGTAAAGTATAATTTGTTTAGATATTGTTTCATGTTTCTTTTAAAGATTTATATAAATAAAATACATTTTGTGTTTATAGTTTTTTTTGTGCTTGTTTCAAACAATTTTTAAAAACAGATGGAAAATAGTATTAAAAAAATTAAACTAGCAGTATTTAGCTATATAAAAAATATAAATGAATTTTTACCAAAACCAAATATGGAAAATCATATCAAAAGATATTTTTAAAAAAGACATATTCGAATATACACTTTTTTGAGAAAAATACTGGTGAATAAAAAAAACACATAAAACATTTTGACTAAAAATAAACTGGTTTCAAATACTAGGAATAACAATTCCAGACTGAACTTCAGAAAAACAAATAAATTATGAAATTAATGCTCTAAAAAGTAAATATAAAAAATTTAATAATATTTTTTTTCAACTTTGATTTATCAACCAGATTCAAGAACCATATTTTGAAAATAGACAAATTTTAAATAACGAAATGAAAAAAAAATATAAATTACAAACATCTATAAAAGAAAATATGCCATTAGCTACAGTAATTGTAGATCTTACCAAAAGTGAGGAAAATATTTATAATGATTTTTCTAAATCAGCAAAAAGACATATTAAAAAAGCTATTAAATCTGAAATATATTTCAAAATCGCAGATCAAAATGAAATAAATGATTTTTATACATTATGGTCGAATACAGCTAAACTAAAATGATTTCATATCTATCCTAAAAATGAATATTTAAAGTTAATAGATTTTCTAAAAAATACAAATTCTGGAAATTTATATATTGTTAAAAAAGACAATCAAATCATATCTTGAAGTATAGAAATAAATGATAAAGATAATTCATACTATCTATATTGAGCTACAAACAGAGATTATATCAAACTTTGAGGACATTATTTTCTAAAATTAGAAATGTTTAAGTATTTAAAAAATAGATGAATAAAAAAAGTTGATTTACTATGAGTATCACCTACTTGATATGAAAATCATCATCTTTGATGAGTTAGTCAATTTAAACATTCATTATGATGAGAACATATAGAATATTTTTGAAACTATGATATTGTCTTAAATAAATTAGCTTATAACTTACTAAAACTTAAAAGCCATTAGAAAAAATTTTCTATTTATTATCGTTTAAAAATAAACTCTTAATTTTGTTTTTTAACAAATTTCTTTTTTCTGTATCATCTGTCCATAAAAGTTCTTTCAAATAATACATTCTTGCTTTATGTTTATTTCATTTTTTTTCATAATAAGATGCAATATTTCAGAAAATATAAGGATCTTGAAAATATTTTGTAAGTAATATATAATATTTTGTTGCTAATGCATAATCACCTGCTTTTTGATATAAATTAGCCTTTGCATACCAACAAACATACTTATGATTTTGATCTGTGTTTTTATAACAAGACAAAATTAATTTAACTAACAAATCTGTATGAGTTTTATAACAAGTTTTACATTTAAATAATAAATATCTAAAAATATTATAATAATCTACATAAGTTAATTTATATATTGATAATTTTTTAATAGTTAAATATACATTTTCTGTATCTTTTATGTTTATATAATCAAGCAACTGATATCTAAGTGCATCTAAATAATATTTAAAATTTGAATCAAGTTGAGATAAATATAACAAACTGTTTATATTATCATTTAACCAATAATAAGAAATACCTATAAAAAACATATATTCCTTCTTATTTTGTTTATCATTATTTTGTAAATCTTTAAAATATTTCAAAGCTTGCTTATAATTTCACATATAAAAATAAGAATAAGCCAATATTTGTTGTGGTAAAATATAAGAAGAATCTTCAATATACACTTGCTGAGCTATATTTTTTGCTAATCCAAAATATCAAAATTTGAGTAAATCCAAAGCTACTAATGCTTTAAAATAATAAACAGGACTTCATTTTGTATTTTTGTAAATATCTAAGTCTTTTTTTATATTAAATAATATTTTAGAATCTTCATTATTTTTTAAATCTTTTAATAAAAAATTTAAAGTTATTGATATTTTTTTTACATCCCAAGATGATAATAAATCAATCAAAAAATAATAAAAAGTAAGGTCAGAGGATGTTATAATGTTTTTATTATAATACACTTTTATTAAATTCTTTAAAGCTTTAACCTGGTTATTATCAAAAAAATTTGTATTTTGTAATTTAATATATAAAAATCTTTTTAGGTTTTGCTTTGTAGGAGCTAAAATAAGTAATTGTTTTGAATATTTTTCAGCATTTTTAAAATCTCAAACTTGAATATATAATTCAACAATTTTTCATAACCAGACATCTTTATTCTTTGAAGTTTCTAATATTCTTTTGATAGCTTTTATAGCAGCACTTAAGTTTTTTTTCTTCATTGAGGAAATATATAACTTTTGGTATCTTATATTTGCCCAATTTCAATTATTTTTAGTATTTTTTTCATTCAAAATAGAATCTACATCAGATAATTCATTTGCTACTGCTTGTTCTATAAGTTTTTGTTTATCAATATTATTTCAAGTTTCTATTTTAATATCTTTTATAACTTTTAATTCTTTTGTTTCAGCTATAGTTTTTATTTTTTTTACTTGAGTTAAATAACTTTCAAATTGTTTCTGTTTAAATTTAAAATAAGACAAAGAAGCTACGAAAATAACAAATGATATTGTTAATAAAATAAATATTTTTTTTGCCATTTATTATATTTTTTATAATTATTAAATTTACTCATCTATAAGAGAATGAACTTGTTGTAAGTATTTATCAGAAATATGTGTATAAATCTGTGTAGTTGTAATACTACTATGTCACAAAAGAGCCTGAACTGACCTAATATCTGCTCATTTCATAAGTAAAGAAGTTGCAAAAGAATGTCTTAAAGTATGTGGAGTCACCTTCTTTTTTATTCAAGCTAAAGAAGCATAATCTCTAACTAAATTCTCTATTGCAACCCTAGATGTAGGTTTTCAATAAGAATTTCTTGATAAACTTACAATAAGATATTCTGAATCTACATTTCTTAATTTAAGATAATTCTGTAAATATTCAAATGCTTTTTTTGTAACAAATACTGCTCTTTCTTTCCTTCATTTTCAAACTATAGTTAGTTGATTATTTTTTAAAGATATTTGAGATATTTTAAGTCAAATAAGTTCTGAAACTCTAAGACCTGATCAATATAAAACATATAAAACAGTCAAATCTCTATATTTTTTTAATTCATTTCTTTCAAATTTTTCAGGCATAGATAATATTTTTTCTACTTCTTCTTTTTCCAAAAATTCTATATGCCTTGGATCAAGCTTCGATAGTTCTAATTGTTCAATTGGTAATGTCTTTATATTATTTTTATGTAAATATTTAAAAAATGATCTTAAACTAATAATATGATAATTTATAGATTTTTTTGATAATCATTCAGAATTCAAAAAGCTACGGAACTTTGTTATGTCCATAGCTTCGATTTGTTCTATATTATTTTTTCATTCTACAGCTTCGATATAATCAGCAAAACGATTTAACCAAAGACCATAGTTTGAAATAGTTTCTTTTGAATAATTTTTATCTAATTCCAAATAATTAAGAAATATTTTTATATTTTCTGAAATATCATGCATTTAATTATTGTGATAATCTTTTAGTTAAAACCTTTTTAAATGTTTCTAAAGTAGTTTTAGTTTTTTCTGTTGGATTATCAATATCTATTTTTTTAAGATTTGCTAATATTTTTTTCAAAAGTCATATAGCTTTCTTATCTCACTTTTTTTTAGATAATTTATAATTCTCAATTATAAGTTTTTTAACATCTTTAAATAGTTGTTTTACACTTTCTGTGTTATCTGTGTTGTTTGTATTATCTGTGTTGTTTGTATTATCTGTGTTGTTTGTATTATCTGTGTTGTTTGTATTATCTGTGTTGTTTGT
>JALUXR010000084.1 GCA_027013285.1 Candidatus Altimarinota bacterium
TTATAAGTCCACCAAATGTTCATGTTTCAGTATGTAAGTGAAAAGGAATTCATCATTGCATTTTAACCTGTCAAGCCTGAGAAATATTTTCAACACTTGCTGTTTCTTGAAAATTAACTAAAGTATTCCCTCAAACAGAAGCATTAAAACTTGGGTTTATATTTGAATTTATAAAACTTCATCAATTTGAAATAAAAAGTGAAGAACTAGGAAATTCTCAAGTTTTTACTGGTAATTGAGAACAAATTCAATTATCTAAATCATTCATCCATGGCTCTAATTCATCATCTGCATTATAATTTTTACTTGATGTAGAACATTTTTTTGACAATTCTCATGCAGCTACTATACAATTTCAAGCTATAGCTCAAACTGGAGCAGGTGGTAAGTGCATTCAATCCTTATAAGGACCAAAACACATAGCAACTCACAATCAAGCTGTAAGAGTTGGAGATACATATAATCTTATCATAGACGGAAATTTAGGTCCCATACAAATTATAGGTGCAGCTTTCTCAATTGGAGGACCATTTTTTGTTCTAAAATAAGGCATAGGAATAGGTCAAACACATCAATTTGAAGTTTGTATAGAAAAAGTTCAAGGAAACCAAAAAACAGGAGTTCCAGGATCTGTTCAAAGAGGACAACCACAAGCATTTATTTGTCAAGGAGCTAAAAATGCAAAATTACAAGGAACAGGAACTCCACTACAAGAAGATTTTCAAAATTTAAATCAATTACATAATCATTCTAAAGTTTGTGCTGCTTTAGCTTTAATAGCATTTACATCCGGTCATATATTTGCAGATAAATTAATGTTTCATCCATTTTCTAATGATGACATAACTCATTTTTTTCATACACCCCAGATATTTGTAGTATCTAATCATAAACTACCAAGAATATCTTGATAATCTCAGTTTTTTACTTTTCATATCATAGAAGATATATCTTTTGCAGAATTTAGATTACGAACTTTGTTTCTCAATTTTGAAGATAAATCAATATACGAATATTTAAAACTCATAGGATTTCAAGGTTCTCCTTGAAAATAATCATATCATTTGATACAACCATTATCCAAAAAGACTTTAATATCTCAATAATGATTTTTATCCCAATCTCATACTTTTATCTTAACAGGACTAGTTCATTGATAATAAGCATCATATGAGACTGTAAAAGAATTCGAAACATTATCTATTCTAAACAAAAACATTGGATATCTTCTTGGATAACTTACAGCTCAAGAAGAAATTCAATTTAATTTTAAAATAGGTTTATTATCTTCTCAAATAACAGAAAATGGTCATTTCAATGATTCAAGATATGTTATTTTTTTATGTGCATTATCAATAACATGAACAGTAATTTGAACTTTATCTCAAGGTAATAAACTTCATCAGTTTAAATCTTTCATAGTTTTATAAACCTGAACTGGATCAGTTCAACTTAAAAATGTAATTTTCTTAAATCAAATAGTATCTCAACTATATTGTTCATAACTTGGTCATAATACTTTTGGAATATCTTGATATGCAAATTTATCTTTTCATTTTTGAGAAACTTCTTTAGTATAATTAGACGGAGTTATTTTATCATTTGTAGGTATTTTTGAAAAATCTTTTGTTTTAAAAGCTTCTTTATATATTTTTTGATCTAATTTCGAATCATTATGTAATCATTCCCGATAGATATACCCATCATCTGCAAATTTTTTATCTGCCTGCACTTTATAAGCATAAGACTTAACTAGTTTTGATTTTAATCTTGACTTATAATTTGCATCACAAGAATAAAGATTTTTTGATAGATATGTTCAACCAAAAAATACTCTAACATTTCAAGCAAGATCATTTACAACTATATCTGTTTTTCAATCATTATTCATATCACGAAAAAATATCTGAGAATATTTTAGATGAAAGCCATCTGTTCAAGGTAAATTTAAACAAACAGGAGTTCAATTAACAGAAAATTCTCAATGATTATTTTTATAAACTCTTATTGTTCCATCTACAAAACTAACAAATAAATCTTTGTATCAATCTCAATTATAATCCCCTGCCCATACATTTTTTATTCATTTTCATAAAACCATAAGATTTCATAAATCTTCAAAATGATTTTTTCATTTATAATGTTTTAAAAATCTTATTTTATTTCATTTATAAACAATAACTAAATCTTTTAGTCAATCATTATTAAAATCTAATGGAATAACCTTTTTTATTCCTCAAGCTATATCTGAATATATTCTATAACCATATGTCTTTGATAATCCAACCTGAGAAATAACCTTTTCTGAAGAAATTCTTTTTACAAAAGGATCTCCATAATTTATTAAAAATTCATTTTCAAATGGTTTTGTCGCATCTCATACATCATTACCTCAGGCAAAATTTGTAATATTTTTAAAATCTGATCTAAATCAAAGTCATTTATCTTCATAATTTAAATTAGTATTTTTTGAAATTCACTTATATTCTTGATTTTGTAAACTAACACCAAAAGCTTTGGGACCATTTGTAGTTCCATCTCAATAAATAATTTTATTATAATACGGTTTCGATATAGATAATTTTGATAAATCTAAAAAATTTCATTTAAAAGCTAAAGATCATATCTTTTTATTTTTTAAAATAATATTATAAACTGCAAATCAATATTTATCTGACAAGGCTTTAGAATATTGAATAAAAATATCCGAATCTTGTGTTAAATTAGTAAAATTAATAACTGAATCACTATTGATATATAATTGTCAATCAGCTAAAATATTTGATTTTATAATATCATCTGTTTTTTCTGGAATATAATAAATTCAATTAAAAAATATAGAATTAAGAGAATTAACTTTTTTGATATTATTAAATATATTTCAAGTATAATTTAATTTAAAATCTCATTCATTAAAAACTATCTTAGTATTTCTTAATTCAAGATTTGTAGGTAGTCATCTAACAATAAGATTTTCTCATAAAGAATAATCATAATGATGTAAAGATTTAGGATTTATATCTGTAGTTGTAATAGCAAGATTTTTATCAGAATTAGCCATAATTTCACTAGCATACTTTCACCAATCATATCAAAATAATGTTAGATACATTACAGATATTTTTTTTCAAAAAGGGAGAAAAGTATTATTTACAGTAAAATATATAGAATTCTCTTTTCATTTTAATTTTACTTTAATAAAACCTGATTTAGTTCATTTAACCTTAATAATATTTCAATTCCTTACAACAGAAATTCCATCTGAATGTGTAATTTGAACTCAAGAAAGATTAGTTTGAAAATTTCAGAATTTATCAACACCATAAATCTTACCTTCTACTACTTCATTTGGTTCAGCCTGTGTCTTATCAAGTTGAATACTAACATTTTCTATAGGAAAATCTTTTAATTGTCAAGAAATAACATAAGGAGAAATTCAAGGTATTTTGATAGTAATTTTATATTTTCAAGTCTTATAAGTAGGTAGTAAATAAACATCAATACCTCCGTCTTTTGTTATTAAAAACTTATTTTGTTTTACAAATTTTTTAAATTTAACAATCTTTGTTCCAAGCTTTTCTGTAGCTTCGACAAATTTTCCAGGAACAAATTGGTCTGTAGTTTCTATAGTTAAAGGAGTTTTTAAAGTTTGATCAGCAACTATAGGATTTATATGAATTTTTAGTAGTTTTCAACTATCATATGTAGGAACAGTATCTACATATTTTACTAAAGAGTAAGGATTATTTGGTAATTGATAATCTCAAGAAGATAATATTACTTCAGAAGATAATAATTTATTCTTCTTAGTTATATAAATTTGTTTTTTATATTCTTTTATAATAGATTTATTATCTTTATACATTTGTTGCCAAACCGGATCCATTTTCAAGACTATATTAAATTTATTTATTCAAGAAATTGGTTCAGAATTTGATTTAACTACTAATAAATTTGCAGACGAAGGAAAATTATAATCCATACTTTTAACTCATTTTGTCTGCAAACTTGATTTAATAAGTCAAATATCTGGATTTGTAAATAATTTATAATTATAAGGAGTATAATAAACCTTATTTTGATACCTTCATTGTTCTGGTAATGCATCATATCACTGTAGAACAAAAGGATCTTCTCATCCATACACCATAGTTTGAGAAAATGGTTTTAATTCAATATATCTTAATTTTCCAGCATCTTTATCAAAAACTACTTGTTTTGTATAACAAATATTATCATAATTACAAAATTGAACATTTATATATTTTGTTCAAGCTTTATATGAATAAAATTTTCATTCTCCAGTTTTTGTATTATAAAAACTAAAAGGTAATTTCCAATTATCTAAAGAAACAGATAATCATTCACAAGAGTTTATATAATTATCTCATTTCTTAAAATAAAAACAATTTCAAGTAAGATTTGGAGATTTAATATTAATAGTTTTAATTTGATTTGTTAATTCATTTACATTTCAATAATTTATTATCTGTAAGTTTCAAGAAAGATCTGAATAAAAATATGATGGTTTATTTGTATTTACAGTAATATTATTATCTACATATAATTTCCATTTCTTCCATTGTTCATATTTATTAGGATCATTTTTATATTCAGAACCGTCATCTCTTCCTATTTTTTCTAAAGCAGTTTTTGCTTGTTGCAAGCTTTCTCAAACTACACATTCAGAAGTAGATCCTATTTTAAAAGGTTTTTTTAATGTCTCTTTTAACCGGCACATAAAAGCACTTGGCCACTGAAAAAGCATAACAGCTTGTCATAATGGTCTTCAACACTCATTAGGATTAGCAGTAGAAATATTTATAGGCAAAGGATTAGTATTTATAATATTTTGATTATTTAGCATATTTACATTTAAAAAACTTCATTTATTAGTTTGTCAAATATTATTATCTGTATTTTTTGAAATTATAAGTCATGCTTCATAACCTTTTTTAGGCTTCAAAGGAAAATTTACATTCTCATGAGATATATCAATTCAATCAATATTATCTTTATCTTCCGTATCAATATAATTTTTTACAATATATCATATTTTTTCATTTATGTTAAATCATTTATACAAATAATTTAGCTCTCAAGAAAGTGTAGAAAAAGTTGGTTTTTCTTTCCATCATAAATTTAAATAATATAATTGTTCTGATATTTCTGCTATTTTTTTATTTCATAATTTACCTACTAAATAATTCTCAGGCAATAAATTATAATTATGTGGTTTATATTTAGAATTTGAAAGTTTATCAAATGCTTTTTTGTAAGTATTATAAAAATTATCTTTATTATTCAATTCATTTTGTAGCTTATTATTATATTTTTTAACTACAGATTTTAAATAATCTTTTATAGTTTGATCAATTTCATCAGGTGTTTTTAAAATTAATTTATCTCCAGTTTTTTTATAAACATAAACATTAAATAAATCAGGATAATCCAATTTAATAGTATCTCATCAAACTCATAAAAATGAAACATAATTTTGAGAATCTACAGGTCTTGATTTTGTCATTAAATTAAACTTTGAAAATTCATTTGGAGTAGGAGAAGTATGTTCCAATAAAGTAGAAATAAATTTATAAGTTGTTGTCTGTTTTTTCCTAAAATTACAACCTAAATAATTACCACTATTATTATATGTATCATATGATTCATATTTTGTAGCTCTTAAAATATTTCAAACTAAATTAATAGAACAATTTTTTTTATTATTTATTCACAAAATATTATTAGTATTATCACATTCAGCAGGCTGACAAATAGAAGAAAAATTTTTTAAATAATCATAATATGTTCAAGCTTGTTTAGTTAATCCATCAGCATAATGTAAATTATTACAAGTGGCCTCTGCTCAATCACTACCAACTCATCATAAAAAACTCTTTGTATACCAAGAAGTTTTCCATACAGAAGCATAATCTGAAAGAACAGAAAAAATATTATTTGTTTCAAATTTTTTAGCAGTAGGAATACCTCAAGCTAAATCAAACAAACTTCAATTCTTTTTAGGTGTTTCAATAGGATGCCAAGCATATTTAAAATTTGAATAATTAAATGGGAATTTATAAATTGTCGATTGATTAAATTTGTTTGCATTTATATTCATTGGAGAATAACCTCCATAATTTCTTTTAGCCCAAGAAGAAACACTTTCTGAATTAGATTTTCTTCACAAATTTATACAAGCTCAATAAGATTTAGAACATAATTTTTTAAAATCATCTCCATCTTTTTTAGCATTATCCAATGAATTATATCATCTATTTGCTTCTACTTGAGTATTAAATAATCAATTCATATTTGATACAGAACTTTTTTCTCATCTACTTTGTAAAGTCTTTAAAATATCTAATCAAGTATAATTTCAATATGTTCATCTAAAAATAGTCATTCCAGACATAGAATTTATATCAAAAATATTTTTTCCAAAAAGAAAAGTTTCATAAGTCTTTTCAGGAACACAAATATCAGCATTATTATCTCACAAAGTATATTTAACCATCACTGGATAATACATAAAATATTGTTCTGATTTTATTTTTTTATTAATTTGCTGCCTTAAAAATTTATTTACTGTATTCAAATAAGTCATAGATAAATTATCTTTTATATCTACCATATTTAAAGAACTTACAGTATTACTCCAATTGTATCTTCAAGTTGCTTTTAAATTGTTAGTCAGACTTGCTCCGTATTCATTTCAAAACAAAGAAATATAATTTCTAAAAAAATTTTTTAGAGTTTTTTCTAACATCAAAGTAGGAGTTTGACTTGTTGGAGTTTTGTTAGATATTGCTTGTTTAGCTATATTTTTAAATTTATTCATAAAAGTAGATGTCCTTGAATTATATTCATTTGATATAGTAGAAAATTTTTTAATTTGAGGTCAATTAAATCACAAAAGTTTAGCAACTTTACCATTTACTGGCTTAAAAGTTTGAAATTTATTAGCCCCAGAGGATTTTAAATTTAAATTATCTTTTAATTCGTCCTTATTTTGATTTGTAAAAAATTTTAAAAGTAATGGGCTTATTTTTTTGCTTATTAAATTTTCTCAAAAAATCAGTTTATTTAAATAAAACCTTAACATTCAATTATTAAAAGATTTTGATTGGGAAACAAAATTATCCATATAAAACTCCTTATTTACAAAATCAGAAGGATTGTTAAAGTATTTTTTTAATTTTTGAAAATATTTATTATAATCAGATATTTTATTAAATTTTATAATTCAATGAGATAATTCTACATTCGAAACTTTTCAAGTAAATTTAAAATATTTACTATTTCCATCATACTTAAAAGTAGGTTTTACAATATCAACATAAGGATAAATCGTTGGATAAATAAATCAATTTTTATCAACAACCGGTAAAGGAATATTTCAAATCAAAACTATAGTTTTCAAAAAAGATCTTTTAGTTTTTTCTCCGTTAAAATATAAATTTTGAATAACCTTTAAAATATCGTAAGAAGTTATTTTTTTTACATTTATAGGAAAAACTAATGCTTTTGTATTTTTATTTACTGTTTGAATATATTGAGCATACCAAGATATATCAGATTTTATTATATTAGATTTATATATATTTGAATCTACTAAAACTAAAACTAAATTATCTTTTGTAATTACATTTTCAGCTTGAACCTTACCAACAAAATTTGTAAAAGGAAAGCTTTGAAAAAGCATCACAAACATATAAATACCTATAACAAACAATGCAAATCATTTCCTAATATAATCTTTCATAATATCTCAAACTATTAATATATTAAATTATTTATTCCATTTCTTTTCAAAAGAATCCATAGAGATAGTAATTTTATTATCTCATTTTTTATTATCAAAAATAGAAAAAAAAGTTATTTTCATATCCTCAAGTCATAAAAGCAAAGGATCTAATGCAGTCAATAACTTATCTTCTGTTTGTTTTCAAATAACTTTTTTTTCTAAATCTTCTATTTTCTTTTCATTTAAAGGCATATCAAATATTAATTTAAATTTTTTAAAATAAAATTATATCTTTAAATTTACATAATTTTCCAAATAATACATCTTAGACTTTTTCAAAATTAATTTTATTTTATCAACATCAGCTAAATCTTTTTTTATAATATTTAACTTTAAACTAAAGAGACCATCAAATTCCAATTGTTTTAACTTTTTTAAAAAAGTAGGAATCTTCATATTTCATTCTCATAATCCAAGATGTCCTTTCCCTAATTTATCTTTATCAGACAAATAAACTACTGGAATATAAGGTAATAAATTTGGTATTTTTTTTATCAAATGTAAATCAAATTTTTCCTCTTCTATATTTGAGATATCCAAAGCAACTTTTAATTTATAAGTTTTAAATATTTCAGCCATATTTGTAAAAGAATATTGAGGAATAAGTGTTAATAAATAATCTTTTGGAGGATTTATTATATTAAAATTTACATTAGAATGAGTTTTTTGATATAATGGTAAATTTTCTGCTATAAATTTCGTAGCTCTACGATTATAATATTTTGGAGCATTGATATTTATATTTTTTACATTTAATTCTTTTGCTAATTCTAAACCATATTGAATTTCTTTTTTATTTACATTATTTGACAATTGTATAACTTTTATCTGTAAATTATACATATCTACTAATCTTTTAACATAATCTATATTCCAAGAATCAAAATTATTCCACAAAGCTAAGTCTATTCCATCAAATCCTAAATCTTTTGCAATCATAAAAACCATATCAAGACCATATCAAGATAAAGTATCAGATGACAATAAAAAACTATTATTTATTTTATTCTCTTTTACCATAATTTCCTTAACTTAAAAATAAGTAAAACATTCACTACATATAATAAAGTTTTATAATAAAAAAGCAAAAGTTTTTACAACTTTTACCTATTTAGTTAATATATTCCATTCACTTAAATTTTTTCAAGAAATATAAGCTTTTTTCATATTACAATTTAATTTTTCAACTTCTTCTTGTTCTTCTCACAATATACCACTTACCTCTATTTTCCTCCAAATTCATGTTTGATCCAACATATCATACTTATCACCTATTAATATATTATCTTTTGGTGAAAATTTATAATAAACTTTTCAATCTTTTTCTATTTTTTCATCTGTAGTTGTTCAAATATATTGTTTTTCAGTATCTAATGGTCAAGCCTCTGTTTTTGTAGTAGTTTGAACCAATTCTTCTTCTCCGTCTGGAGCAGTCCTTATACTATTAAACAAGAATCCATCCCAATATTGTCTATGAGGAATTTGATAAACCAAATCAAGAATATCTCTTTCAGTTTTCTTTCACTCTACTACACAATCTCTCAAATGAGAATAAGCCTTTGTAGTAGCTCAAACATAAAATTCTGATTTAGATCTTCATTCTATCTTCCAAGCATCTATAGCTAGCAATTCATCTTCATGTTCTATTACACACAAATCTTTCGATGAAAGCAAAAATGAACCAGTTTCATCTTCTTCTACTTTAAAGAATTTACCAGGTCTTTTTTCTTCTTCCAAGTAAACATTAAAATTATATCTACAAACATGAGAACATTCTCATTTATTTCCATCTCTTCAAGAAAAATATTCTCATAATAAACATCTACCAGAATAAGTCATACACATTGCTCCATGCACAAAAGCCTCTATTTCTACTCAAGGAACCTGTTCTTTTATTTCTTTTATTTCTTTTATACTAAGCTCTCTTGCAACTACTATTCTATCTACTCATAAATCATACCAAAATTTTACAGCCATAGCATTTAAAGTATTTGTTTGAGTGCTAAGATGATAATTTACACTATCTCACAAATATTTCTTCAAAGTTGTAAAAACACCTGGATCTGAAAAAATAACCGAATCAGCTCATAACTTTCATATTTGTTCAATCGTAGATTCAATTATTTGAATATCAACATTTCTTGGAAAAATATTTATAGTAAGATAAGCTTTTACTCACAATTTATGCAAATCATCTATTGTTTTTTTTAATTCATCAAAATTTTTAATTTTATTTTGTCTCATCCTCAAAGACAAAAATGGCACTCATACATACACAGCATCAGCACCAAATCTTGCAGCTATCATAGCTTTTTCATAACTTCCACCAGGAGCAACTATTTCAGGTTTTTTCATAATTGTTTTTTTATAATAAATTATATTTTTTATCAAACAAAAGACCTAATTCTTTACTTATTTTCATTTTAATCATTTTTGAGTATTCTGGATCTCATGTCTCTATCAAATCAGAAATTTGCTGACTTGTAAAAGATTCTAAATCCTCTAAAGGAATTTCATATTTACATGATAAATTTATAAGAATATCTTCATCTAATTCTATCATTTTAATAGATTTTCACTTATGATTTGATAAATAATTATTTCACATAAAATTAATATTTAACACATAAATATATAATCTCCTATTCTTTCTTTGTAAGTAATCTATTTATCCGATAAGCTCAAGGAGCAGCCAAAAATATTGAAGAATAAGTACCAAACAATACTCATACAAATATTACAAATGAAAAATCTTTAAATACTTGATTTCAAAAATAATACATACATGCAACTACTAATAATGTTGAAAGTGATGTAAATAAAGATCTTCTCATAGTTTGATATAAAGATTCATCAAATATTTCATACAATTTCATTGTTCATTTTCTAATTTGTTCATTATATTTTATAACATTTTCTCTAATTCTATCGAAAATAATAATAGTATCATTCACCGAATATCCTAATACCGTCAAAATAGCCATTACAAATATACTATCTACTACAACTAAAGGATTAAAATGCATCCAAATACCATATCAACCAGCAGCCATAATTACATCATGCATCAAAGTTAATACAGTAACCAATGAGAATATCCAAGGAGCAAAATATTCTCTCACTCATACAAATGCTATAAATACATAAATAGCCATAAGAATTATACCCCAAATAAGTGCAGTCTTTGCAGCTCATTTCATATATGCTCATATTGTAGGTCATACAAAAGCTGTAGAAACAATATCTGTTGGTCAAGAAATATATTTGTTATCCTTCAAATAAGTCTTTATTTTTCATAATAACTCATTTGTATATTTTACATTTGTGTTCAAAGATCTAAATTCTATTTCTGTATTTCAATCCTTGAACATAGTAACTATATCAGGTTTTACATCTTTAAATGTTTTCTTAAAATCAGATACATTTATTTTTTTATCTCAAGCTATAGCAATTTTAATTCACCCTGTAAATTCTATACTCCACTTCAAATTAGAAACAAAAGCATATATACTTCATGAAACTAAAATTAAAGAAAATATCAAAAAATAAATAAAATTTCTAACAATACTAATTCTTTTCATTACAAATATTTAATAATATAAAAATATATCCATGTTTATAATAATTTAAATAAAATTATCAATTTATTTTATACCTAATTTTTCTATAGCACTTCTAGCAGCATTAGCCTGAGATGTCTTTTTATTTACTCAAATTCATTCTGCTAAAAATTTACCATCTACATAAACTTCTGTTCTATAAAGCAAAGTATTTCATTTTTCATCTATTTCCTCTTCAAAATCTTCATAAACTGGAATTATCTTATATTTTCTTTGAATATGCTCTTGTAAAACACTTTTCGGACTTTTAACATTTCCATTATCTCTTATTTCAGAAAATTTAGAATAAATTCTTTTATCTATAAACTCTTTTGCTATTTGCTCTCATAAATCAAGATACAAATAAGCTATAAAAGCTTCCACAAAATCTGAAAGTACTGAATCTTTATTTTTTCAATCCGAATTTAGTTCTCATAATCACAAAAAAATATAGTCTCATGCATTTATTTCTCTTGCAACTTGAGCTAAAATTTTTTCATTTACAAGAGATATTTTATATAAACTCATCATATCTTCCTGCATAATATCTTTTTCATGATATAAGTTATCAGCAACCACAAATCACAAAATCGAATCTCATAAAAACTCTAATCTTTCATTTGAATCAAGTTTTTTATGAACATCATTTGAAAAGCTTTTATGAGTAAACGATCTTTTCAATAATTCTATACTAAAATCAGTTCATAAAGTAATTCATAAACCTTTTACATAATTTATTATTTTTTCATCAGAATTTTTATAATCTTCCAATAAAGCATCGTATTTTGCTATCATTTACAAATAATATTAATTTTCTAAAAGCAAAATATAAACTCTTAATTATTTTATAAACTTTTATCTAAAACAGCATTTATTAAATTAACTGAATTATCAGTACCAAAAGTAGATGCAAGATGCATACACTCTTTTATCATAACAGGTTTTGGAGTTTCATAAACCTTACTTTCTACAACTCACAATAACAAAATAGCTTGATCTATAGAATTTAATTCAACAAATTTAAAAGTAGGTAAATTTTTATCTATTATATTTACAATATCTTCATAATTTTCTATAAGATATTTAGCATTTTTAATAAGATAATCATATTCCAGATCCACACCTTCTTTTTTCTTAACAAAAAAATCTGTAGTATATTTAACTACTTTTTCAAAATTTATAGCATTTTCAGGATTAAAATAAGTCATATATTCATCCATAGAAAAAGATTCTGTATTTTTTTTATTCTCAAAATCTAATAACAAAGAAAAATCAAAGTTTTGAAACTCTGATTCATTTATTTTATCCAATCAAAGTTTCACTATATTGTCTACTTTTTTAGCTGTATTTGAATAAATTTCATTTCACAAAATAGACTTAGAAAAGTTATAAGTATATAACATACGAAAAAAAACTTTTCTACTATAGATACGATTAGATAAATTCATATATTTTATTTCTTATTATAAAAAATTAAGCTTCAATAACTGTATCTTCAGTAGCTTTTGCTTTAATAGTCAAAACTTGAGTATCTTTATAATAACCACATTGAGGACATACATGACTTTGTAATTTCATAGTTTTACATTGAGGACAAGCAACTAATTTCATTTTATTCATCATTTTTTTAATTTTCAAAGTTCTCCATGTACTTGTTCTTTGATGTTTTTTTGCTATAGAAACTTTTTTTCTTGGTACTGCCATTTCTTTTAGATAATTAAGAATTTAAAATTTTTAAGAATTTATACTTTTTTAGAATAGTATAGAACAAAAAATCATATTAATCTCTTCTTCTTTACTATTCTATAAAATAAGAACAGGGATAGTAGGATTTGAACCTACGACGCGGAGCTTTGGAGACTCCCGCTCTGCCCCTGAGCTATATCCCTATAGATTGGGTCAAGTGGGATTCGAACCCACGACCACCGGCTTAAGAGGCCGTTGCTCTACCAACTGAGCTATTGACCCAAAACAAAGTAAGCTGTATAATAAACATTTTGTTTTCTATTTCAATAAATTATTTAATAATATAAATTTTCAATTTAAAACCTATTAAAAAAAATAGAAAAAAACTAACAAATATTGGTAGATAATTATATTGAAAACAACATAAAATTATAAATAATGACTTTATGCAATTAAAATAAATTTTAATCGTTTTATATTATTGCTTAATATTTTATTATTAAATATTTTAAAATGAAAAAACTACTATTATTTATATTTATATTTTTTATCTGAACTTCTTTTGCAAGTTGGAATAGTGCTATAGATCAAGAAGAACAACAAGCTCAAAATGAAAAAATAAAAGTTTTAAATGAAAATTTTAAATTAGAAAAATTTAGTTCCAAAAAACAATTTGAAACGGTTTTAATAGAAAAATTATACAATAAAATTATAAATAATTGTTCAGTAAATATGTATTATTATTGATGAATAATACCTCTTTATAAAACTGCTATACTTAATGGAAAAACCGTTAAACCAGAAACAACAAGCAATTTAAATTGAATAAACCTAAAGAAAATCTCTTATGGGACAACAAATTTACAAAAAGAAAATGTAGATGAACCAGAAATTTTGAAACTTACTAAAAACTATATTGCATATTTCGACAAAAAATATGGAAAAATTTATATTATATCTTCACCAGTTGATTGAAATAAATTAAACTTAAATAAAGTAAATATTTCAGATGTTATCCAGGTTCCTAAATTAATAAATAAAAATACTGTTAAATTATTTTTTATAAATAATCAACTAATTGCAATATGAACTAGATATTCCAAAGTTTTTGAGTGAGAAGTTACAGATTTAGTTTTTTATAAAATCACAAATTGAAAGGCAAAATTCTCTAGATTTTATGATGTAAAGTGAAATTTTAAAGATGCAAGAATTGTAAATAATAAAATTTATCTTATTACAAATTATAATTTTTCAAATATTGCTAGGCAAATATGTCAAAATTATGTAATAAATCCTATCAAAATAAAAATAGAAAATATTAGAAAAAAATATCAATCTCAAATAAACCAAGAAAATAAGAAACAAATATTAGAAAGAAATCTAGCAAAAATACAAAAGTTAAGAAATCAAATGAATCGAAAAATAGAAGAAATTGCTAAAGAACAAAAAACAAATTTAAATAAACAACAGATTTTAAATGATATTGAAAACAAAATAAATCAAAAATCTATAGACATTTATATTAATAAAAAAGCAAAATTTAAGTTTAAATGAAAAATATATCCAATTACAATAAGGCTTACAAACTCAGCTTTAAATAATATTTTCTTCATTCCAACTAATTTCGATAAATTATCTATTTATAATTTAAAATTTAATTTGGTAAATATAGTAGATATAGATACAAAACAAAATCCAAACCAATATATAATTTTTGGAGATATGTCAAATGGACAAATTCATATGACAACAAAATCTCTGTATTTGGTAAATAATTATTATGAAAATAACTCTTGGAGATGTCCTCCAGGTTTATTATGTATTTTACCATTTTACCCAAGATGAAATTTTACTCTTATTCATAAACTTTCAATAAGTTGATTTAATTTAAATTATGTAAACAGCAAAATAGTCCCTTGACAACCTATAAATCAATATAGTATGGATGAAGATAGTAGTTGAAATTTTAGAATATTTACAAAACATTACTATCCTTCAAGATCTACTGATTTATATATTTTCGATAAAAACTTAAATTTAGAAGGGAAACTTCAATGAATTGCAAAATGAGAAGATTTTAAATCATCAAGATTTATATGAAACAAAGCATATTTAGTAACTTTCAAAGCAACAGATCCATTGTTTGTTATAGATTTACAAGATAATAAAAATCCAAAAATTATATGAAAACTTAAAATTCCTTGATATAGTTTGTATCTACACCCATTAGAAAAAGTTTGAAATGTTCAATATTTACTATGAATTTGACAAGAAGCAGAACAAGTGCATTGAAATTGGTCTTTACCCAAAAATATAAAACTTGATATTTATAAAATAGATTATTCACAAATATCTTGAAATCAAATATCAGTCCAACAACTTTATTCAACTATTCTATGAAATGAAAAAAAAGTTTGAAATGGTTGAAGTTGGACACCAGTATTTAATAATCCAAGAACTTTTGTCTATGATAAAACCTTGAAAACTTTACTTTTACCAGTGTATTTAACAACAGATAATACAGAAAAAAGATGTTATCCAAAATATACTTGGAGAAATTGAAAAAGAATTCAAAATTGAGAAAATTGTTATGATTACAATACAAAAATACCTTATTTTATCTGAGTTAAATGATTTAAAGTTAATTTAAGTAGTTGATTTACCGAAATTTTATCAAAAAATTATATTAATTTATATAAAAATCCAGGAATCAATTCGTTAAATCAATGGACTTATAAAAATGAAGACCATAGAGTTTCTTATTATACAAATTGAAAAGATTTTATCCCATTTGAAGTAAATAGCAATTTCTTTGATATGTTTAAATGAAGTATTGATAAATTTATAACTTTTAATAATTTATTTAAACCAATTATTAAAAAACCAGTAAATAAAGATATTCTCAAAAAATGTTTTTATAAAAAACCAGCACCAAACCAACCAGTATGTCAGATGTATTGTGGTAAAAGATGGGTATTGGAAAATAATAAATGTAGTAAAATAACAGTGGATGCAGCTTGCTCTTGTCCAGGTTTTGATACAGAAAGGCAATGTAAAACAAATTGTGAAAAATAAGTTTGACTTTAAAGAAAAAATCCTTATTTATAAAAATGCCAGCCTAACTACTTAGGTTGAGTAAAATCTAAAGGAGCATTTTATGCTTAGAAGACAAATTAAAGATTTGAGTGCAACAGGACATCCAAGAGAAACAGCTAAACTAATACTTGATGGTACTAAAGGGGAAAAAGTAAAAAGCAAAAAATACATTGATGATTATCACAGTGTAAGTATACACTTCATTCCCAAAGATGGTATCGTAAACATAGATGTGCATGAAGGGAGCAACCTGATAGCTATGCATATTCCATATGAAGATGCTGTTTCTCAGGCTTACGAGTCAACTCAAAAAATACTAGCCTAAATAGCTTGTATACACCTTCCAGTGTTCTGAAGGTGTTTTTTATTTAATTTTTATTTTATATTTTCTATATTTTTCACTTCATAAAATTTCACAAACTAAATCCCAAAATTCTTTTTTATGATTCATATATTTTAAGTGTGCTAACTCATGGACAACAAGATAGTTTTGTTCCGTAGCTTCAAGATATATGATTTTATAATTAAAGTTTAAATTTCTTTTTGAAGAACAACTTCATCGTTTTGTTTTTTGATTTTTTATAAAAATTCTATTGTAAGATAATCACATTTTTTTAGACCAATATTTTACTTTTTCAGAAACTAAACCATAAGCTTTTTCTTTATTTTTAATATAATCTTCATAATCATCTCACAACTTAAATTTAATAGTTTTTCAAATATGTTTTAAAATCCAACCTCATTTTTGTTTCATAAATTCCTCTCACTTCTGAATTAATCTTTTTTGAGACTGAAAAAATCATTTTTTAGGTAAAACTAAAATAAGTTCTCAACCAGAATTTATAGATATTTTTATGTTTTTAGATCTTTTACTAATTCTTATTTGATACTGAATCTTAACTCAATTTATTACTATTTCTTGCATAAAAACATTTTGATAACTAAATATTAATTTATTTTATACTAAATTTACTTGATTAAAAAAGTGTTATTATTAATCTAAATGATATTTAAATATTTAAAACAAATAAATGAATTGAATACTTTGTGCAATGCCAGATGAAGCAAATATAATTATTGAAAAATATAATTTAAAAAAAATTAAAACTTACAAAGAAATATCTGTTTATCAATGAGAAAATATAGTTTTGGTAAAAAGTGGAATTGGAAAAATACAAGCTACTATGTGAACTATGATTTTACTACAACATTGAGAATTTGAAAAAATAATCAATATTTGAATAGCTTGAAATAGTTGAAAACAAGAAAATGCTCTACCTTGAGATGTATTTCTGATAGACAAAGTAATCCAACACGATATATATTTACCATTTGAATGAGAACATTTGAATTATGCAAAATGAGAAATAGAAATTTGTAGTAAAATAAACATAGAATGAATAGATTTTAATATATTTGATGAATCTATATGTGCAACTTGAGACCAATTTATAGATGACAATAAAGTAGTAAAAAACATAGTTAAAAATCATAATGCTCATGTTGTAGAAATGGAAGCATTTGCATTTTTATCTGTTTTGAGAGAATTTGATTTATTAAATAAAGCCTATGTAATTAAATCTGTATCAGATGCAGCAAATGAAGAAGCAAGAAAAGCTCATGAATCAAATTTAGAATTAGCTATGCAAAATGGAGTAAAAGTCCTTGATGTATTACTTAAATAAATAAAGTACAATTTAAAATAAGTTTTTTTGACTTATTTTTTTTATTTTGTATAATATTGAAAACATCTATTTTAAAATAAAAATAAAAAAATATGAATTTAAGAGAAAGACTTAAAAATACTTTGTTAGTTCCGTCAGAAATAAAACAAAAATTATTAAATATTTCTAACTGGTCCGAAGAAGTAGAAACTACTGTTCAGGGATTATTTGATAAATATTGAGATCTTGAAGAAAAAGTAATTAAAGAGGTTATAAAAGCTAAATGAAGAATTTATCTAAAATCTTTGTCTGACATAGAAAATTTAAAAAAAGAACAAGAATTTGAAGAACTTAAAACTATAGAAGAAAAATTAAAAAATATTTAAAATATAAATAAAAACAAAAATGCCAGAAAAAGTTGATAATAGAATTTATGAAGAACAAAAAAATCAAGAAAAATGACAAGAACAACTTAAACAATATAAATTAGAAAAAGAACAAGAAAAACAGACATGAGAAAATTTATCGAAAAAAATAGCTAAAATAGATAATAAATTATCAAAACTTTCTTGAAAGCAAGATGGAAGAGATTTTTTTATAAGAAATATGAATGATTATATTCAATCTAAATTTTGAGTAAAATTCGAAAAAACTTCAGTATGATGAAAAGAAGAATTAGTTTTAGTTATCCCAAAAGAAAAACAAGCAACACCAGATCCTATAAAATGATTAGAAAAATTAGCAAATAATTTAATAGTAAATAAGGAAGAAATTTTTGTAGATGAAAATGATGATAAAAAGTTAAATAAAGATGAAATGGGTATAAAATTTGACACAAACTGAGAATTGGAAACAAATGCTATTTATGTGGATAAAAATGAATTAAAAAATAATAATGTAGATTTTTGAAAAGTTAAATATAATCCTACAATAGATAAACAAAGACAAGTTTTAGATAAAGAATATACTCATTGAGGAAAGATAATTTTTGAAAATTGAAAATCTTATTATGAAGTTTGATGAACAACAGATAAAAACTGACATTATGATTATTTATCTGCCGTAAGTAGATTATTTACTGCTATCTCAACTGAATACTTATGATGAATGGACTTAAAAACAATAGATGAAAAGATAAAAAATCTATGATATAACAAAAAAACTTGAGAATTTAAAACACTCAAAAAAGGTGAAGAAAAATGATTTGTAAAGATATGAAATATAAATTCCCAAGAATGGAAACATATAGTTCAACCAGGAGCAAAAATTGATTTAAGTTCATTATCGAAGGCACTTACATCTTGAAAAGTAGAAAAACAAACTAAAGTAGAAAAAAAAGAAGTAAAAAATAATATTGATTGGGGAAGATTTTATGAATCTACAGATGGAGAAACTTGGGATATTCCGGATAACTGGAATATAAATTATAAATGATATTCTGAAAGTTTTAGTTGATTAAACTGAAGTCAAATTTCAATATCTGCCAGAAATGATTATGATTTTTGAAATAAAGATAAATGATTGAAGTGAATCAATACATTTTCTGAAAAAAAAGAAGTTGATTTATGAAAAGATAAAAAATGATATTTAGTAATCTGAGAAACTTCTGATACAAATGATATATCAAAAAAAATTAAATGATTAAAAGATATTAAAAAAATACAAAATGCATTAAAAAATTCTAAAACTGAAGCTTGGTTCACGACAGTTGATAAAAAATGAAATGCTACTATCACAGAAGTATGAGATCCAAAAGTCCAAACTGTTACAGAAACTTCTGATACAGTAGAAAGATGAAAGGATAAAAACCATCCTATAGTTTTAAACAAAAATGTGTATGAATTTAGTGGTGCAATAAATGGAAATATAACATTTAATAAAAAATTTTCTATAGATTATAAAAATAGTAATCTAAAGAATATACAATCACAGAAAAATTTCAAACAAGCTTTTGGATGAGAAAAAGCATATTTATTAGTAAAAAACCATTTAGTAGAGTTAAGCTGGGGAAAAGAAAAAGGAAAAGAAACAATTATATCTACGGATTTATGTGAACAAAAAAATGTTGATACTAAATTTGATAATTGATGAGTAACTATAGAAAACAGTTTATTTTCAGATATGAAATTTGACAAAAAAACTTGAAAAGTAGATTTTCCTGAAGTTTCAGGTTGGGGACAAATAAATTGAAAACTTGAGAAATCAACAAAAGAAAATAAAGAACAATGAATTAAAGAATGAGATATATTATTTAAATTATGAGAAGAGTATAAAATTTGATGAAAAGAAGTAAGTATTAATTTATGACAAAATAAAAATAACACACTTAAACCAAATGAAATATTTGAAAAAACTATAGAATGACTATTACTTATAGCAAGTGAAAAGTGAGATAATTTCTGAAAAGATATTTCAATTGACACCAAATGAAATTCAATAATTGTATCTGTAAAAAATAATATTTCATTAAATAAATTACCAGAAAATAATATTTTAAGTTTTGATAGAAATAAAAAAGAAAATCCTGATACTTATATCATAGATGCTATCAAAGATAAGTTTAAAAAGAATAACTTAACTAAAAAAGCAGATAAGTTAAAAAGAAAAAATAGATAAAAATCCAGTTATGAAGTATATAAAATATATAATAAAGAGAACAGTGTGAAGATTAAAGTGATTAGAAACTTTAGCTAATTCAAATAATATACCAAAAGATTATGAAGAAAGATTAAAATTATTAAATGAAATAGATACTAGAATTATTTTACTTTTAGCCAACAACAAAAAAATAAAAGAAATTAGCATTAAAAATTGAAAAATTAACTTCCCTGGATATAAAAAATATAAATGAGAAAGTATTGTTCTATCTTGGAATGTTCTTACTATTAATAAATTAAAATGAATATATAATAATTATCCTAAATCAGACTTTGATAATTTATGAATATTCTCTAATTCATAAGATAAAAAAATAAGCAATTTTAAATATTAATTACAAAAAAATGACAGAAACAAAAAATTATATCAATTCCTATAACGAAAAGCTTCAACTTAATAAATTAGATTGGAAACAAATCAACGACATAGTTAATGAATGAAAACTTTATAAAAGTGATAAAGAAATAAATTTAGATAACTTATGACATAAACTTAAAGAAATTATTTACATAATAAAAATGAAACCTATTTTATTGATTGAAAAAACAAAATTATGAGTTATGTTTGAAACATATATCCAAAAACAAAGTGGTTTTGAATGAGATATAACATCAAAAAACTTTTCAGAAGAAGCTTTACATAAATATTTTATTGGCTTCTTGAAGTGAATTAAAGGAACTCCTTTTGGACAAATATTAAATATAAATGTTAAATATAATTGACAAAAATATAATTTAGCAGATATTTGTTTTTATAGATTGTATCCAGGTATAGTTAACTATCAAGTAGTTATAAATTGAACTAAAAAAGAAATAAATAACCTAGGAAAAGAAATAAAAAAATAAAATACAAATTTTAATAGTATATTTTTACTTTTTTAATCAACCAAATGCCTTTAACATTAAAAAACACTACAGGAGATAATGAAATAAATGAATCAAATTATATGGATTATTGTAAAAAATTATATAATGAGATTAAAGAATCAGAACCAAATATAGTTCCAGAATGACTTGATGATAACTATGATTTTATTTCGTTCTCTTTTCGGGTACTTACACCAGCTTTTGAAAATTATATTGTAGAAAAATTTAAAGAAAAATGAGTTAATTTGTATAATGACAAAATTCAACCAGACGAAAAATTTATATTTCCTAAATGAATAAATTCAGGAGTAAAATATTTTAATGAGTTTTTATCTGATATAAATTCTTGAAAAATTAAAGTTCAAGTAAATACATGATGACGGGATTTTAATAAAGAAATGCAAGTATTTAAAAAATTGAAAAAAGAAAACCAGATAAAAATATTTAAGATTATATATTATGGTATGTATAATTTTTCTGCTCTTGCTAGAGTTTTAAGAACAAAAGTTATAGAAAAAACTAAAAAAGATTTAGATAATCTAAAAAAAACAAATAAATAAGAAACTATTTTTAACTACTATGTTTTATACTAGTAGTTTTTTTTTATAATTGTAAATTTTAACTAAATAAGTATAAAAAATGAAATTTATAACTAATTAATAATATATGACAGGGGCTACTTATTTATGACAAAATTTTTTAAATAATCCTAAAATAATTGAATTTATAATTCAAGATATCAAAGACAATTGTGATCTAAAATTACAAAATATAGAAGTATGACCTTGAAAATGTGCACTTACAGAATATTTATGATTTGTAGAAAATTTAAAACTTTTTGAAAAAGATGAAACTTTTTATGAATGACTACAAAAATGTGTAAATAAAAAAAATATTATTATGTGAGATTTTTTATCTGCAAATTTAGAAGAACATATCAAAACAAATTTTTTTAATTGCTTTTGAAATTTACCATACTACATTACTTCACCTATTTTCAAAAAACTTACAAATCCAGAAAATAAAGTTAAAATGAAATATTGAATTTTTATGATTCAAAAAGAAGTCGGAGAAAAGATAATAAATGAATCAAACAAAAAAACTATGTTATCTTTTCTCCTTCAATACAATTATAAAATCACTTACTTAAAAACTGTGCCTGCAAAAGATTTTACACCTGCTCCAAAAGTAGATAGTTGTCTAGTTAGGTTTGAATATACTTGATGAAATGACGATTTAAATTTTTGAGAATTAACTAGATTACTTACAGTTTTTACTGCATACAAAAGAAAAACTTTATGAAAAATAGAAAAAATTTTACAAAAACAATGACATAAAATATTTATTCCAGAAGAATTAAAAAGTAAAAGATTTACAGTTTTGACTTTCGATGAAATTAGACAAATTAAATTAGTTGAAACAAAATAGTTTTTTAATATATTAATTTTTATTTTAGTATTTTAACTAAATTTATGATTATAAAAAATTTCTTTAGATTATTCAAAACAAACATTGTCCAAATATTTGCAACAGTATTTCTATTAAGTTTTTTAATATTTTTTCTAAATATTTTAATTACATTAACTGTAAATGTTTATTGATTTTCAAATGAACTAAAGTGAAAACTATGAATTTATCTATATTTCAAAGAATGAAATACTCCTGATGAAATAAGTAATGATTACAATTTAATCATAAATTTAAAGACAGCACTAGAAAATAAATGAATAAAAGTAAAATATCTTTCAAAACAAGAGGCTATCAAAACTTTATCAAAAAGACTACCAAAAATCATTCAAAATTTTGAGAAATACGGAATTAAAAATCCTATTCCACCAACTATGTATATTACATTTAGATCAGAAAAAGAATATGATATTGTAAAAAAAATAGTATGAAATAAAAAATATCAAGATATCTTATTAAACTTATCGGATATTTGAACCTCAAATTCATTTAAAACTCAAGAAGCAAGAATTTCTAAGATTATTGAATTTTCAAATTTTATGATTAAATTTTATATATTTTTATCAATCGTCCTTTTTGTAATAATTTTATGGTTTTTAGTTTTGATACTAAAGATAAATTTTTATTCTTTTAAGGAACAAATCGAAGTTGAAAAACTTATATGATTTAGTATTTTACAAATCAAAGCTCCATTTTTGTTATATACTTTATTTATTATACTAATTTCATTTGTTCTTTCATTGATGTATGGTGGAATATTGGTAAACTATCTAAATATATATTTTCAAAATGTATTTGATTTTAATTTATTAGAAATAATAAACAATAATCTAAGTTATATCCAAAAATGATTATTAACAGAAGCTTGAACTATAATCATTATAAGTATAATTGTATCAAACTTATTTTTATCAAGACTTATTAAGAAAATTTAATGAAATATTATTTTAAAAGTATAAAAAAAAATAAAAAAGCATATTTAGAATATGAGATTATAGAAGAATATCTTTTTTGAATACAATTAAAATGATTTGAGGTAAAACAAATAAGAACTTGAAATGTAGATATTAGAAATGCATTTTGTAAATTTTACAATAATGAATTATTTATAGAAGAATTAAATATTCCTTTGTATGAAAAAACTTCATCCAAAATGGTTCCTTGGTATGAAAGTAAGAGAAAAAGAAAACTTTTATGAACAAAAAAAGAATTTAGGAAATTATTGGAAAGAACTACAAAAACAGGTTATACTATTATTCCGTTAGAAATATGAACTTGATTTAAATGAAAATTTGTAAAAGTTAAATGTGCTCTCGCAAAACTTAGAAAAAAGATTGAAAAGAAACAAATTATCAAAGAAAGAGATGTTAAAAGAGATATGGATAGAACAATTAAAAATTATATGTAAAGATTATTTTTTTGATATAATTAGAAAAATATATATAATGATAATTGTTATCTTATATATAAAAAGCAAAAAATGTTTAAAAAAGAAAAATTAGAATTATCAATTGAGGATTTAGAATATCTGTATCAATATATAATATTGAATTTTAATGAAATTAAGTTTTTTAAAAACTTACAGCTTTTGATAACAAAAAAAAGAGAAGCAATCTATGATTTTATAAAAATAATTGATAAAGATTATATAAAAAAAACTTCTATTACATATATCACAGCCGACGACCAACATAATAGTAATGTTTTTGATAATGATACTTTCAATATCTTACATATGGATATAAATGAAGAATTTGTT
>JALUXR010000085.1 GCA_027013285.1 Candidatus Altimarinota bacterium
ATTAAAAATCCTTTTTTAAGACAAGAAATAGTAGCTGATTATAAATGAATAATTTATATACAAGCATATGATGTAAAGAAAAAAATGGATTTCTTCCTTCAGGTTCAAGAAAAAAATAAAATTTACTATAATCTATTAAGAAATGCATTTGAAGATGAATTTTCAAAAATTAAGGAATTTCTATCATTATTATGATTGATTATGTATGTTATAATAGTATTATTAGTAGTAATTATGATTATGCCTGTTTTATTTTCTGCAATGTAAAAAAATGTTATCAATATTTATGTTTACACTTATAATAATTAGTTTTATAACTATATATCTAGAAGTAAAAAAAAGAGAAAGGTCAGATAAAATATTTTATACTTTCTATTTCTTTGTAATGTCTGTGATTATATTTCCATTCTTTGGAATATTCGATTCTATCATGGCAAATAGTATATTTATAATCCTTTATTCTATTATTTTATATGGAATATATACTGACTTTGAAATGTTTACAAAGTTTATAGAAATATTCTTAATCCATAAAAAAATAGATTCAAAAGAACTTGTAAAAGTAGATTATAAATTTCTAGATACTTTATTAAATCACTATAAACATATTATTAAATCTTATAATATAAAAATATATCACACATGAGAATATATACTTGATAGAATATTAATAGTTATATGATTTACATCTATATGAATACTTTTATATTTATTTATAATTAAATAATGTTTTTCAAGAAAAAAAACCAATTATTAGTATCTGTAAAAAAAGATATTACAAAATTAATTAAGGAAGATTTTGAAATAAAATATATGATAGTTCCCAAAAGAACATTAAATGTTTCATCAAGTTTTTTGATAAATGAACTTGTAAAATGATCTATACTTAAATGGTGATGAACTCCGGATAAACTATTATCTTTAAACAACTATGTAAATCAAAAAAAAATTGATTTCGTATATACTAGTCCTTTAAGTGATGAAATTTTGGTAAAATGTTTTTCTGTTAAATATATATCAAATACTATGTGAAGTATCTGGGAAAAAATTGATACAAAACTAGATGTAATACCACAAATTAAAAAAAGATTTTCAGTAATAGAAAGTTTACAAAATGTTGCTAAATGAAAAAAAAACAAAAAATGAAATTCATTTGAAGAAGAATTATGATATTTACAAATCATGGCAGAATTTAAAATTAAAAAATTTATCATAAAAGATATATTCTTTATAATAGAAGATAATGGAAAACAATATATTTTCATAACAAAAGATTATTTAACATTAAGAAATATAAGAGATATATCATATTATATTCAAAATAAAAAAAAATATCAATTTATAATATTACCTGAAAATATTTTTTTTTCTTGGAAAGCAGTAATGGATGAATATAAAGCTGTAAGGGTAAAATGACTTGATCAAATAGCTAATCCATTTTTGCTAACATATCTTGCAAATAATATGACAAATATGGATTTTTGAGATTTCAATATTACCTATTTTTATAAAGACGAAGATAATCCATATAAAATAAATATTTCTGTAAGATATCAATGAAAATATAAATTTATGAGAGTAAAATGAATAAATGACTTTGATTTAAATCAATTAGATTCTGACATTATTACAATATGATGAAAACTAGCCTGAACAATTACAGTAACAGATCTTAAAGTTGGTAGATTTTCTTATAGATGTCTAATCATTAGAAAAAATTGATTATATTACTTAAATCTAAGAAAAACTGAATGAATTGCATATTCTGTAGAAGAACTTACAGAAAAATCCTGAGTAGATATATGAAAATACATTATTCCAGAAGATAATTTAAATAAAGATTATTTCTTAGATCCTAGTTATAAACTTAAACATTTCGATATAGATTTTCCTTTATCATATAATAAAGATGATGTCGATTTAGTATTTAGTAAATTATCATCTGCTACAAAATGAACTTTTTGGATATGTTGAAAAACTAACTCTTGGAAATCTACCTCATTAAAAAATTTACTTTTAAAGTATTATGAATATAATAGAGAAGTAAATAAAGAAAACAGAAATATTATGATGATTGAAAATCCTATTGAATGATTTGATTTTCATTTAAAACAAATCGAAGCTTCAGATGAAGATCAAGAAGAATATAAAGATATAATCATGGCTATTAAAAGAGCTGATTTAGATCTTTGTGTTGTATGAGAACTTAGAACATATGAAGTATTCGGTATTATAAATGAAATTGCAAATTCTTTACCTTTGTTTTCTACATTTCATGTGTGAACAATAGAATCATTTTTATCAATTCTTAAATATTATTCTGATAAATGAGATCTTAACTACCGTGACGTATTTGCAAATGTAAATACTTGTATCGTTCAAATACCACTTCCTCTAGAAAAGGGAGAAAAGAAATTTTGTACAAAAGAAGATATTTCTTGACTTAAACATAATATTCTTATAAGATTTAGACTTAATAGACCAGATGACGACCTAACAGAAGAAGAAACAATTCTTAAAAATTCTCTTATGGATCTTATAGATTCTATGATAAATAATAATTATTGGCCATTAAAAAGATATAATGAACAAAAATATGAATTATACTATGAAATAGTAACTTGAGATATGATAAATATTTACCTTACAAAAAATGAAAAATCTTTTTGAAATATTTATAAATATATTGGTTGGGATAATAATATTTTATACAAAACATTAGTGGATTTTATAGAATGAAGAATGATATTTGACTATGTTAAACTAGATGAATATTGATTTGATGTTAAAATAAAGACATTACAATATATTACTGAACAAGTAAAAGAATGAATATTTAAAAAACCTTTTGAAGAGGAAGAAGATATATTTGCAGATTCATTTTAATTTTAATAAATATATTTAAAAAATGAATAAAGAAAAAATAGAAGAGTTAAAAAAAATTCTATATTCAAAAATAGACCAATTATCTACACTTATCTGAGATAATTTTAAAACAGTGCATTATGATTACTTCAAGATAAATTCTTGAAATTTAGATGAAAAGATCTGAAAAATAAGAGATATTTTAAATTCTGATAATAAAAAAGAACTGGAAGTTTTGGTAATGAAAAAAGATATTATAAAACTTACAGGAGATTTTTTAGATAAAGACATTTTTGAAGACATAAATAAAGAAAAGAAAAAATTAAGAAGAACTAGATACATTTTTTTAATATTAATATTTCTATTAACTGTAATATGAATTTGAATATACTGAAATTTAATTTATAAAATGATACAAAAAATCAACAACATAAAACCAACTTATATAGTTTCTTCCAATTCTTGATCTGTTTCTAATATCTCTTGAAGCAATTTAGTTTCTTCCAATTCTTGATCTGTTTCTACTCTTTCTTGAAGTAATTTAGCTTCTTCTAATTCTTGATCTGTTTCTACTCTTTCTTGAACTAATTTAGTTTCTTCCAATTCTTGATCTGTTTCTACTCTTTCTTGAACTAATTTAGTTTCTTCTAATTCTTGATCTATTTCTACTATCTCTTGAAATAAAACAAAAGAAAAAATTGAGACTGGAAGCTATATTTTCTGAATATTCACAAAAAAAGAAATATTATCTTGATGAAAATTAAAAGGAAACATTAAAGTTATTAAATTAATAAAAGATAATACTATCAAACTCAAATGATTTACTACTTGATATGATTTTTCAAAAAGTACATATTCTATGCTAAAGTATAAATGAAATTATAAAATGACATGAAATAATATTTTTTCTTGAGAATATCAAATAAGATGAACATTAGAAAAAAACATTATATTATGAAATGTTTTAAGCTGAAATTTCATTTTACCTAAAAAGAAAAAAATACTAGATAAAAATGAAAACATACTTAAATGAAAGGAATTACAAAAATACGAAAAAGAAAAAAAGCTTAAATGTCCTTACAATTGAGAAATAAAAGTAAATGTAAGAGCTCTAAATTTAAGACAAAATAATACTCAATATAGTAAAAAATTATGATTACTATGGAGATGAACAAAATTAGAAGTTATAACATGTGAAAAAAATATAAAAGCAGATAGTTGGTGGTATAAAGTTAGGATATTAAAAGACTGAAAAACATGATGGGTAAGCACTATTTGAGTATGAAAATAGTTAAAAACATTCAAATTAAAATAAAAAATCAATAAACAAATAATGGGATATGCTTAGCATATCTTTTTTTTGTAATAAGCCAAGCTAATAAAGCTCATAAAATTAAAGATAAGGTAAATCAAATATAAAATCATAAAAAATTATTTGGAAGAAAATCTATAAACAAAACAATGATAAAAAAATATAACCAGTAATCATAAATTCAAGTTCATCATATCATCCAATCTTTTGAAATAAACTTTGGTAATTTTCACATATAATCTATTATATCTAAACAAAAAATTCAAAATAAATAAACTATCATAATATATTTAGCATATCAAAAATCAAAAAAATATAAGCAAATAATTCAAAAAATATTAAGTAAATAAAAACTCCAAATAGAAATTAATTTATTTTTTCGGTCTTGATAAGCAACATATCATAAAATCAATATAAATAGCAAACTAAGGAAATAATATAATTCTTTCATGTAAAATAGAAAAATTTTGTATAATAAAATTTAAATATTGAAGAAGATAAAAAACTACTCAAATGTAAAAAATAGTAAACATAAGGTTTATAATTAAATCTTCAGCTGAATCTCACCACATTTTTTATTAATTATCTAATTAAAAAATATTTTTTCTTACTATCTATTCACAAAGCACCGGATAAACTACAATTTGTATTATTCAAATTTATAGTTCAAGTATAATAATCTATACAAGCTCCATCATTCTGACAATTTTTATTATCTGGATTTGTAATTAAATCAGTATTTTTTTTACAAACTTCGTATTCTCATTTACTATTACAGGTACAAGCATAATATGTATTACATACTCATAATAATAAACATTTTTTATATTCTCAAAGTTTATATCAATCTTCACAAACATAACTTCAATTAATTTTTTTTTCATTTTGAGTATTTCTTTTTTTATTCCAATCTTTATATCTATCAAAATAATAAGCATCTATCCGTCAAGTCTGAGACATACTACAATATGTGTAAAAGTATCATAAGTATAAAGTTTGTTTTATACTTTTTCAATCTTTTACTGAACTTCAAATATCTATAAAATCATTTCATCATGTAATATACTGATCATATCATAAAAAGTTTTTATCCCATTGCAGACCTGTAAATAAATTATCTCAAGATTTTTGTAAAGTATTTCAAGTATGTAAAATAAAAATTGGAATGTAAATATCTAATTTATCTGAAGTAGGTCATAGATATTTTAAATCGGTCTTCAAGATACCTCAAGTATAATCTAACAAATAAGAAGAATCGTTTTCTCCAGTTTTATAATCTGGTAATGTAAAACTTCAATTTCTATTTTCAAATTTATCTTGTAAATATGTATAAAAATTAAAATGAGAAATATGATTAAAAGTAGGAATAGTCTGAAAATATGCAAAATAATAATTTATTACAAACATTATAAACAATATAAATAACAGAATTAATTTAAACATTACTTATAAATATTAGTTCAACTAAAAAATGATAATCAATTATACACTCACATTTGATTTTTCAGAGCAGAAAGACATTTTATACTATTTTTATTATTATTTTTACATTCATTTGGATATTTTCTCACATAAACTATATTACGAGTTTTAAAACTAACTCATCAAGTAGAAATTTTAAAATTTTGATCTATAGAAATAAAATCTAGTCAATGAAATTGTTTATAATAAACGATTTTTTGTTTAGCTAAAAATGCAAAAGAAAATATTATAACCAACATCATAAAAAAAAATAACTTATATACAATTTCTAGCATATCAAAAAATAATAATTAAAATACCTTATGAATTATATATTTAATATTAGTTGTATCAAGATTATTTTCTCACTTTATAAATACAAATTTTATCATCACTTAGACATCCTGAAAATATTTGTATAGTAATAAAATCTCATATATTTTTTCATAATTTATCAGAACATTTTAATGTATATTTATCAAACATAGGATCATAAGAAATACTACTGTCCGTAGATGTTTTGCATAATCATATAACATTCAAATCTTTTAAATTACTATTTGTATTTGCTAATATAGAAATATATTTTTTGTTATTTAAATTTTTAATATAAAAAAAAGAAAATGTAGCCAATACTCATAAAGAAATTGTTATTGTTATAATAAATACCATAAGTTTACCAATGTTTTCATCTCATCTTCTATTCATTTTTTTATTTACAATTAATAATAATTATATATTTTATAAAGAAATAAACATCTTTTTCAATAAAAAAAAACTCTCAATCGAGAGAGTTAAAAACATTTTTTAATACTATCTATTTACTTTATAATATACTTTATTGCTACCTGTAGTTACATTAATTATTCATCTAACTGCTTTAACAGCATCAGCATCAGCACCTGAACAATTTAATGTATATTGATCATTAATAGGAGAATAAGTAACATATCATGTAGTATCTGCAGAATCACAAAAGTTTAACCCAGTTAAGTTACCTATAGAGCTACTTGTAGATGTTAATACAGACATATTTGTAGCTGTTTTTCTTGATTGATTATAGAAATAAGCTAAAGTTCAAAGAACACCTACAGCAATAATAATTGTTATTGCGAATACAATAAGTTTACCAATGTTTTCATCTCA
>JALUXR010000086.1 GCA_027013285.1 Candidatus Altimarinota bacterium
TCTTCTTTTTTCATAAGTGGAAATAATACAACATCTCTTAAATTATCTTGTCATGTAAGAAGTGAAACTATCCTATCTATTCACATTCCCCAACCTGATTGACAAGGCATTCCGTATTCCATAGCCAAGACGAAATCATCGTCTCAAGATGTTGCTTCTTCATCTCACATTTCGATAGCTCCAGATTGTTCATTAAATTTTTCTTGTTGTAATTTTGGATCAACTAACTCAGAATATGCTTTCAAAACTTCCCATCCATTCAAAACTAATTGAAACTGCTCTACAATATTTTCATCTTTATCAGATTGTCTTGCAAGAGGTTGCATAGTTTTTGGGTAATTATAGACAAAAGCAGGTCAAATTATACTAGGTCTTAAAACTTTCTTGTATAAATAATCTATCATAGTTGCTGTAGCTTGTTTATCCATACCTTCCCATTTATATCATGCTTGTTCTATAGTTTTTCTTAATTTTTCTTCATCTCAGGGTCAATATTGACTTACATCTATTCAACATTTTTCTTTTACTCAAGCAATATAATCAATTCTTTCAAAAGGTGTCATAAAATTTACTTCTTGTTCTAATCAGTCTTTATCTTTAATCTTAATTTTTCTATCTATTCACATTTTATCAAAAATATAATCAAACATTTCTTCAGTAAATTTCATATTATCTTCAAAATTCCAATATGCAGCATAATGCTCAACTGCAGTAAATTCTTGCATATGAGATGGATCTGAACCTTCATTTCTATAATTTTTACCTATTTCAAAAACCTTTTCAAATCTACCAACTGTAGCTTTTTTAAGTGCAGTTTCAGGTGCAATTCTTAAATAAAAATCAGCATCAAAATCATTATGATGTGTAACAAAAGGTTGAGCAGCTGCACCAGAAGCTGAATTTCATAAAACATTAGTTTCTATCTCAATAAATCATTTTTCATCATAAAAATCTCTAAGTGCTTTTACAAATTTAGATCTAAACAAAAACCTATCATAAGAATCTTGATTCATTATCAAATCTAAATATCTTTGCCTATAAATAGCCTCTTTATCATTTATTCCATGATATTTTTCAGGTAAAGGTCTTACAGCTTTTGACAATATTTGAAACTCTTTTACAAAAATAGTTAATTCTCAATGTTTTGTTAAAAACAAATCTCAACTTACTCAAATATAATCACCAGCAAATATATATTTTTCTACAATTTTATGAGCAGTTTTATTTGCTCCATCTACTTCCAATTCTTCTACAAATTCTCAATTTCATTTATTAAATTTAACTTTTCATTTCATAAAACACAACTGAATTTTATCAGTATTATCTTGAATATTTGCAAAAATAAGTTTTCACATAGAACGAGAAAGCATAACCCTTCAAGCAGTTTTAAACTCTCACACTGCTCCATTTTCCATAAGTTCTTTTGCATCTTTCAATTTACTTTCATCTTCTGCAACTTTTCTAATATCCCTAATATCTTGTTTATTCGGAAATTGATTTGCATACACAATCACACCGGCATCTTGCAATTGTTTAATTTTACTTTGTCTATCTAAACTTTCTTGTGAATATTCCATAATATTTCATTAAATAATTTAAAAACTTTGTAAATATAGCTAAAAACTCACTATTTTCAAGTTTATAAAAGCACAAAAAAAACTCACTGTTCGGTGAGTTAAAAATATTTATTATTTTATTTTTACAAACATAAGCTGTGCTCTACTTCAAATAGAACTTTGCAATAATTTTCATAAGATTTTTTGAATTTGTTGCTTATTTCATCAAGATTGCTTCAAAGCTCACATAATATTATTAAATTGTAAGAAAAGTATTTTTTCATCAGGTGATAATTTGTTAAAGTTTGCTCATCAACCAGTTATTACTTTTCAAACATTAACATTTAATCCATAAACATCAGCCAAATCTCAAGCAAATGCTAAAGGTTCTTTTGTAGCTCTATAAACTAATATTCCAAATATTGCATTTATTCATTGAAAATATTCTTTTTGTCAAACTAATCTTGGTAAGAATCTAACTGCAGACATTTCATATCTTACTTTTCTCAATTCTTTTGGATTAGTAATTCAAGTAACTTTAGATAATACTTTATTAGATACAACCAAAGCATATTTAATTCAAAGATTATTTGTATAACCATATTCCAAAAGACCACTTTGAGCTAAATCTATAAAATGAGGAAATACTCATTCTTCAGTTAAATTTCAATTAGCATCTGTCTTTCCATAATATCTATACCATAATTTTTCATTTCATTTTCATTGAACCACAGAAGCAATATTTGGGTCAAGAACTATATCTGTAATTCATTGATCTTTTAACCTCTTATAAAATTTATCTATATTATTATCAGATCATAATTTCCACAAATTCTGTAAAAATTGATCATCTTGTATCCTATTTTGATTTTTTATAAAATATTTCATATAAGTTCATCAAATTATTGCAGTTTGATTCTTAGTTCTATCATTAAATGCTTCAATTGGTTTTTGATAAGAATTAAATTGTAAATGAAATACATTATTAAATGTATAAGGAATTACTAGTTTTTTCTTTGGTATTACTGCACCATTTTCCAAAGTATAATCTATAGTTTGTCATATCGAAGATCTATACCAAGTTTGAACTTGACCTCCTCACTGACTTGAAATTCTAATAAGATTTAAAAATATTGAAATAGAAATAACTCACAATAAAACATAAATAAGTAAATTATTATCCTTCAATCTATTTGTATAAAATATAGTTGTAATAATTAACCAAATTAAACCACCAATATCATACCAAACTATACCAGAAGCTACAAAATACCAGATTGTCCACCCAACAAGAGTAGCAAATGCAAATGCAAATAATATTTTTCAATCTTGTAATTGTTTTTTATCTTTTCTAACAAATCAAGCAATTATAAGTCAAATTGAATAAATAAGAGCAAAAAATGTTAAAATTACTAATAACAACCAAGTTATACCGATATCAGTATAGTAAGAACTTAAATTTTGTAATGACCAATTAAAAGTAACATTAAATGGAATAAGATAAGTATAAGGAATTTTTACTTGATGATATATTATTTCTTTATTTTTTAATTCATTCAATATTTTTTTATTTTCTTCAGTTTGAAAAACTTTTGGATAATCTAAAATATTTAATTTTCAACTAGCTAACAGTCATTTAACTTTTTTAATAAGTTGAGTTTCAGTATTTTTTACAAGTTGTTTTTTAACTTTATTTTCCAAACTCCAAGAAGGAACATTAACTGGATTAATTCAAAGTTGTTTAGCTAAATCATTTAATTTTCATGCTTTTTGAGTTTGTGAAATAATATTTAATATAGTATTATCAAAAATATTATTATTTTTATTAGAATATATTTGGACAGTTTTATTATTTAAGATATTTTCAACTCTAGAATCTTTTGTAGATAAAGCATATTCTTTATTGGCACAAGTTGATTTATCAAATAATTGTTTATTAAAATAAATACAATAAGTTTCTTTAAATTCTGAAGGAACTATAAAACTCCACCAAGGATTTCCAAAATCTTTTTTACCATATCAAGCATATCTACCATTATCTTCATGATATGAAGATCATAAATCTTTCTTTAATCAATCATACAAACTTCAAGTTAATTGTTTTTTAGGTAAAGTAGGTATGTTTTGTCACATAATAAGTCATTGAACTACTTTTGATGGAGTTAAATCTAAATTATGATCATTAACTTGAGTTACTATTCAGAAAAATCATTTTGTAAATAGTAAAGTTCAAATAAATCATCCTATAAATATTAGTATTCAAAACACTCTCGATTTATCTTTAAATAATTTAATTGTAGGTTCTATCACTGATAATACAAAGCCAGTTCATAAAAAACCAGCTCATAAATTTGAAGGTATAGCTTTATCAAATCACCTAAAATTTAATAATGCTAATAATCAAGCTACAAACAAAATAATTCATATAACTGTAAAAAATCATATTTCTAATACTGTCAAAACTAATGTTGTTTGGAAAAAATCAAATGTAGCTGTTGGTTTAATAAAATTTGCTATTCCAAAGAAAAATCAAGCTAATAATAAAAATATATAAAACATTTTATTCACCTGTCTTTCTTTAGCTTCGATTTCTTTTGTATCAATTTCTTTATTTTCTAGCTTTGATAATGTTTTTATATCATTTATTTCTTGTAGATCTTCTTGTTTTCTAAACAAAGCATATAAGCTTAAAAACAAACCAAGAATTACAAACATAAGAACAGCCAAGTCTGTCTTGTTATCTACAAACACAAGGAAAGCACCCATTCAACTTGTAAGCCAAGTAAGTATCAAACCATATCATAATATCAATAACAAATAATGTTTTACATCTTCTTCTTTATGTATTATTTTTACAATAGTTGTAATTAATATAAATCAGAAAAATAATGAAAATATTCAACCAAAAAAATTAAATACTATCATCCAAGTATCTTGAGAAAACCGAGTGAAACTTCCTAAATTATAAATCCAAGCTAAAAATGCAGACCATAAACTCAAAGTTGGTCTAAAATCAATATTCCAAGGATAACCACCGTATTCAGCAATTACTTTTGGAATAAACATATAAGCATGATTCGCATCCCAAGCTGTAGGATATGGTATAAATGTATAATTTAATCCTACAAATATATAAAAGAAAGCCAAAGCAAATATAGTTCAAAAAGCAAATAACAACCAAGTATGTTTTGAATTATTAATTTTTTGAACAAATCATTCCAAAGAAGTTATAAGTCAAGAAAATATTTCCTTTAAATTATTCCACCTATAAAAAATTATTCAAATAAGAGACAAAAATACGATAACTGAAACAGGAATATTTAATAAATGAAAAGTTGTAATATAAAATAATACTATTCATAAAACTCCTAATCATAATCAAATTTTAATAGAAAAATCATATATTTTTTCTTTAAAACTTATTTTTTGTAAAATTAAATCTCAAATTGCAAGCATTCAAAGTAAAATTATAGCAAACACTACAAAAATTATAGCATAATTAAATAATTCTATAATATATCAAAGTGATAAAAATCATCATTTATTTATTCAAACTATAAGTGAAAATAAAGCAAATCAAATTAAAAATGCTAAAGTTAATCATTTCCAACTTTTTTTTCATTCTATCAACATATAAACTGTGGGTATCAAAGCAGCTATAAGTCAAAATATAAGTATATACCAATTTGATGAAGTTTGCAACATACTATAATAATATGTATGATTTGCTAAATAAGCATCAAAAAAGAAAAATGATAAAAAGAGTATAAAAACTCATACTAAATACGACAAATATTTCATTTTTTACAATTTTATTAAATAAAGTTAAATAATATATTACAGACAATACTACAATAATATATCACAGACAATTAAAATTCAATTACAGACAATAATTCTCAATTATCAATTATTATTACCCTGCATTATGATAAATACTATCTACATCGTCATCATCTTCCAAAGCATCTATAATCCTCATCATTTTTTTTTCATCATCTTCAGACAGCTCTACAAAATTTTCAGGAATATAATCAAGTTCAGATGATTTAATATGATAATTATTTTCTTCCAAAACTTTTGTTACATTAATTAAATTTTCTCTAGATGTTTCTATTCTAAGTCATTCATCTGTCATTTCATAGTCTTCTACATCTATTTCTAACAAAATATCTTCATAATCTTCTGGTAAAGGTAATATATTCTCTATATCTTTACCCTTTTCTTTTTTTCTCTCAACAAGTCAATCTGTATAAATAACTCATTTTTGAGTAAATTGCCAAGATACAGAACCAGCCTGTCCCATATTTCAACCAAATTTTGTAAGTATAGCTCTTACATTTGAAGCTGACCTATTTTTATTTGATGTAATACATTTTATATACATTGCTACACCAGAAGGACCATAGCCTTCATAAAATATTTCTTCTAAATTTTCTCATTTATCTGCACCAGATCATTTTGCTATAGCTTTTTCTATCACATTTTTTGGAACTCAAGCAGACCTTGCATTTGCAACAGCTGTAGCTAACCCAGGATTTAATTCTAAACTACCACCATGCATAGCCTCCAATTGAATAAGTTTTCCCATCTTAGCATAAATCTTTGCTTTTTTTGAATCTTGAGCAGCTTTTCTATGTTTTATACCACTCCATTTATTATGTCCTGACATATTTTTTACATTTAAAATAATAAAAAAACAATAAACCATATATAAGTATTTAAAGTGTAGTTTCAATAATAATAAATTTAGATTATTTTAATAAACCTATCATCTCAATATGATGAGTATGAGGAAACATATCTACAGCTTTTAAATTTTGAATATTCCATCATCATTCTTCAAGCATTTTCAAATCTCTAGCCATAGTTACAGGATTACAACTAATATAAAGTAATGGAAATTTAAATTCTTTTTTCAAATTTATAAGAAAATTAACTACATTTTTATGTAAACCACTTCTTGGTGGATCTATCACTATCAATCCAATATTTTCTGCCTCAAAGTTTATATTTTCTGCTTTGTCCGCAATAAATTTACTTTCTTGAGAAATTCAATTAAGCTTTGCATTCTGTTTTGCATCTTCGACAGCATCCGGCACAATCTCAACTCATAGTAATTTTTCTCAAATTCATTGTTTCAAAAGTGTAATCCCTATTGTTCCTGCCCCACAATACAAATCTAAAATATTTCAATTAATTTTAGGTAACATATCTTTTGCAGTTTTGAAAAGCACTTGAGCTTGATGAGTGTTTGTCTGAAAAAAAGAAAAAGCTGAAATCTTAAAAGTAGTTTCTACATCATCAATTATAAGTTTTTCAAAAATAGAACCATCTCCCCACAAATCATAAGTTTTTATATCTTGTCCATTTACCACATCAGCAAGTCAATTATTTTCTGTAATCATAAAACTTGTAATATTTTCTTTCAAAAAATTATCTTCTTTTAGTTGTTTTTGTAAATTATTCCACAATTCCAAATCTTTTTTATTTTCATTAAAATGTTTTGTAGCTATATTTAAATTAACAAGAAATTGCCCTGTATTTACTCATTCTCTCACTACAAAATGTCTAAAAAATCAAGTATGCCTCATTTGATCATAAACTGGTAGTCCTGATTTTTGAAAAATTAATTTTAAATATTTAAAAACTTTATTTATTTTATCTCAAGCTATCAAACAATCATCTATATCTATAATTTTTGAAAATTGTCATTGCTTATGAAATCACAAACTCCAATCAGATAAATGATTATACTCTACTTGTCCGTTTTCATGAGTTTTTTTTGAAATATATCTTCAAAAACTAAATTCCATCTTATTCCTATAATTAAAAATCTTTTTAGATGGAACTATTCAAGTATAAACTTCATCAAAAAATCAAGTTTTAAAAAAACTATCTTTTACTACTTGTTCTTTTAATATTATTTGTTCATCATAAGGTAAAACCTGCCATTTACATCATCCACAACCTATTTCAGTTTGAGGTAAATCAACTTTATCTTTCAAATAATCTGTTCCAAAAATAAAGTTATGCTTACAAAGCTCTTTATTATCTTTTACATTCAAATCAAAGTTTTTAACAGAAAATACTTGTCCTGCAATATAATCTTTTTTATTTTTCAAAATCCTTACATCTACTATCATTCAAGGCAAAACTCCACCAGAAATTAACAAAGTTTTCCCATCTTCCATTTTTACTATTCCAACTCCACCAAATCAAATTTTATCAATTTTTACATTTTCAATTATTTTTCTTCTATTTCTTCACATAAGTATTTTTTAAGTTAATCATTAAATTTACTTTTATATTTCTTTATAAAACTATCTAATTCTCAGATATCATCATCCTCTACTACCTTATTTCTATGAATATGTCAGCATTTTACACATTGAAATTTAATTTTAATTCCTCAATTTGCTATCACATATTCTATAGGATACATTTCTCATCCACAAGACGATTTTCTATCTCCAGGAATTTTATCATCCAAATGTAATGAAGCAAAACAATAAGGACAATGATTTCTACAAGTTCATCTTGCAAGTGGAATAAGTCTTTTACAATTAAAACATTCAAAAGATTCATTTATTTTTTTCATTATTTTAGTTTTTTATAAGAAGCTAATTTTCAGTTTTTATTAAAGAAAAAATTATATTCTATTTCTTTGTTTCATCATAACACTTCTGGTAACCATATTTTATCATCCTTCCACATTTCATTATATGGTATTTTATCTAATTCAAACCAATACGGTTTCATCTCTTCAGATTCTTCTATTTCTCAAGAAAATTTATTTATAAAAAAAATATGAACAGATTGATTCCAATCCTTATTTTCTTTAAAATAAAAATTTAAAATTCATATTTTTTCTTGTTCTAAAATATTTATTCAAATTTCTTCATTTGCTTCTCTTATCATAGCTTGTTCTACAGTTTCTCACAATTCCAATTTTCATCAAAATCAATTATATTTTCATTCTCAAAAACCTCTTTTTTTCATAGCAAGTAATATTTTTCAATTTTGGATTATAAACCCAAGTGTTGTTTGTCTCATAACTTTAAAAATTATTATAAAAATTATTATTTATTAACTATTTGCTGATATCATTTTCTATAAAGCTCTCTTAATGTTTTATATTCTATTAAATTTATAATTTTATTTATAGGTAACCAATTGTAAACTCAAATATATCATTCAGAATCTGAAATTTTTATATTATTTTTATCTCATTTGTATTCAAAAAGAAAATAAGTTACTTTTTTAGCAAAATCAGTATCAGAAAATGAAATCAAAAAATCTCAAAGTTTTCACTTTTCAACTAACAAATCTGGATTTATATTTGTTTCTTCTTGTATTTCTCTTTTAGCAGTTTCTACCGGATTTTCTTTTCATTTAGGTTTTCACTTCGGTGCAGTCCATTCAATTTTTTTTGACATAGCTTGTCTTTTAAGTACAAGAAAATAAGGTTTATCATTTTCCATAACATAAATAATTCATCAAAAGCTTTCAACATAAGCCATATTATTTAAATAATTTAACAAGATAAAACATAACACAAGTTAAAAAAGGTATAACTGGTATTTTTTTAGTAAAATATATTTTTAATATAAAATACGAAATCAATATAAACAATGAAATATAAATAACATATATATTAAAACTATTTAAATTAGTATAAAATAAATAAGAAAAATATATAATAAATATTAAATACGATAAAATTAAAAATAAATATTTTTTAGGTTTTTTCAATATAGTTTTTAAATCATATTCTGTTTCTAAAAAAACTTTTGTATTTTTTATTATTACATCAAAAGGTACTTTAGATTTTTTCTTCAAAAATTGGTAAAAATTTACAAATAGATATTTTATAGGTCAAGATATATAAGAAAATATTGTCCATATATTGTTTTTATAACTATTATATATAATTTCCTTTAAATTATCTGGTATGAAATCTATTCAAAATAATAAACTTATCACTCTAATTATAATAAATAAAAGTAATATATAAAATAATGATAAAAAGATTGAAAAATATATACTTAATATTCAAAAAACAGATAAGATTAAGTATAATAAATTTGATTCTTTCAACCAATAAATTTGATTTTCAGTATAATCTTTTAAAATATATTTATAAGAATTCAAAAATGGAATATATAAAAACAAATAATCTAAATTTCAACTTTCAACTTTCTGAACTTTAATTTCTGTAACATCTTTTCAACTAAACAATAATGCTGATTTATCAGTAAATATTAAATAAATATTATAAAATAAATATATAACTAATAAAATAGTTCAAAAATAAGCTACACTATCAAAATATAAAAAACTTGAATATCTAAAAGAAATTAAAAATAATATAACTATAGTAAAAGTCATAAATATCATAAACCATCAAGCCTTTTTATAAGTATTTATTATTTTTATATCATTTTCTGAAAGTTCATAATCATCAGAATCTTTTGTAAGTACTGAAATTAAAAAAGGAAAATAAATTAAAGCTACAAGTGAAAATAAATTTCTAGGATTTTTTTCATTCATTCTTTTGATCTTTTAAATAATAATAAAAAATTACAGGGAATAATATTATTTTATAAATATTTGGTTTTTCCCATAAATATGCTGGATAATCTTTAAATAAAAAAGTAAACACTTTATCTAACATATAATAATAAAAAAATATAAATAATACTTGAGTTTATATATTATAAGTTAAGTTTCAAGCAATCTTTTCTTTTTTAAAAATTAAAGTTGAAAAGTATTCATAATTAAATATAAATTACAAGTTAATTTAAACCCATTTGAGTTTGACTATCATCAAACAAGGGGAAGGAAGAAATCCATAATTTGGAGAGTAGAACCTTTCGAAGGTGAAATCCTTTGTTATCAAAACTAAAATCAAGTAAAAGCTTAGGTGGTACCTCACAGATTTAAACTGTGCCGAAGCATCAGAATTATAATAATTTATATAAAGTTATTAATGTTTTGGTGCTTTTTTATTATTAATAATTTATAAAAATGAAAATAGCTATATGAACACAATCTCCTCCAAAAGTAAAAGCAATACAACAAGCAATTGATAATATTGTTTATTTTAAAGGTAAAAAAATAGAAGTTATTCCTTTAAAAGTAAGCTCAGACATATCTGATATGCCAATAAGTTTAGAAGAAAATATGCTTGGAGCAAAAAATAGAGCTAAAAATTGTAAAAAAGAAATCGAAGCTGACTTATATGTTTGAATGGAATGATGAACTAGTATAATAGATGATAAGGCTTATTTATTTGGTGTAGTATATATTTTAGATAAAAATGGAAATAATCATTATGGTATTTCAAATATGATGGAAGTTCCAGAATACTTCAGACAAAAAATCTATGATGAAGGTTTAGAACTTGGGCCAGTTTTAACAGAGGCTACAAAAGAAGAAAATGCTAGTAAAAAATGATGAGCTTTTGCACATTGGTCAGATGATATGCTTACAAGAACTGATCAATTTGTTTTAGCTTTTACATCAGCTATTGTTCCTTTTTATAATAAGTATTACAAACTTTAATTTAAATCTTAATAATAACAAATGACAAACTTCAATAATGTAAATCCAAAACAATCATTTCCTAAATTAGAAGAAGAAATTCAAAAATTTTGGGAAGAAAATAAAATATTTGAAAAAAGTATAGAAAATAGAACCTGAGAAAGTGAATTTAATTTTTATGATGGTCCTCCTTTTGCTACTGGTACTCCACATTATGGACATTTACTAGCTGGAACTATCAAAGATGTAATCCCTAGATTTCAAACTATGAAAGGTAAAAAAGTTGAAAGAATTTTTGGTTGGGATTGTCATGGTCTTCCAATTGAAAATATAGTTGAAAAAAAGCTTTGAATATCTGGAAGAGATGATATAGAAAAAAAGGTTTGAATAGATAAATTTAATGAAACTTGTAGAGAAAATGTTTTAACTTACACAAATGAATGGAAAAAAGTAGTAAAAAGAACTTGAAGATGGGTAGATATAGATCATCCTTATATTGCTATGGATCCAAATTTTATGGAAACTGTTTGGTGGGTATTCAAAAAACTTTATGAAAAATGATTAGTTTATGAATGAAATAGAGTTGTTCCTTTCTGTCCAAGATGTTCTACATCTTTATCAAATTTTGAGGTTGCTCAAGGTTATAAAGATAAATCAGATAAAACAGTAACTGCTAAGTTTAAAATATGAGAAAACAGATATATTCTAGCTTGGACTACTACTCCTTGGACTTTACCTGCAAATGTAGGTTTAGCAGTTGGTAAAGATATTGATTATGTTGAAATAAAAGATAAGGAAACACAAGAAAATTATATCTTAGCAAAAGATAGATTAAAAAATTACTATAAAAATGAAAATGATTATGAAATAGTAAAAGAATGCAAATGAGAAGATTTAGTAGGCATAAGTTATGAGCCTTTATTGTGAGATCTTTTTGACCCCGGGATCTACAAAATAGAAGATACAGAAAAAAATAATTGAACTAAAAAAGATGTAAATTTAACCCCGGGGTCATTTACAGTAGTTATCTGACATCATGTAACAACTGATTCAGGTACTGGTATAGTTCATATTGCACCTTCTTATGGTGAAGATGATTATTTAATTTGAATGGATAATAATCTTTGATTCATTTCTCACATAGATGATATAGGTAAAACATATTGATTAAAAGAAAATTGGAATAATCACTATGTTTTTGATTTCAATGAAGAAATGATAAATAAACTAAAAGAAGAATGAAAACTTATAAAAATAGAATCTATAACTCATAGCTATCCTCATTGTTGGAGATGTAATACTCCATTACTTTACAGAGGTATTCCAGCTTGGTATGTAAAAGTTACAGATATTAAAGATAAAATGATAAAAAATAATGAAAAAGTTCATTGGGTACCAAAAACTATTTGAACTTGAAGATTTGGTAAATGGCTTGAAAATGCTAGAGATTGGAATATTTCAAGAAATAGGTATTGGGCTACTCCTATGCCTATCTGGAGAGATGAAGAATGAAAAAATATTATAGTTGTATGAACTGTAAAAGAACTTTATGAATTAAATAAAGATTTTTGACAAATAGAAGAAAAAGATTGAAAATATTTCTTTACAGATACAAAACAAGAAATAGATTTACATAAACATTTTGTAGATAAAATATTATTGAAACATCCAGAAACTTGAGCCACTTTAAAAAGAGTTCCAGAATTGTTGGATGTTTGGTTTGATAGTGGATCTATGCCCTACTCTCTTGCTAGAATCGTAGCAAAAAGAAAATACAATATGTCTTCTGATGAATTTTATTGAAAATTAGAACAAATATTAACATACACAAAAGAAAATAACACTTCTTACGACTATAGAACTGCTGAAGTTGAAAAAGAATTAAAAGATATTTTTAAATTTCCTGCAAATTTTATTGCTGAATGACAAGACCAAACAAGAGGTTGGTTTTATACTTTGATGGTATTAGGTTCTGCCTTATTCAACAATACTCCATTTTATAATGTAATTGTAAATGGAATTTTGCTTGCAGAAGATGGTAAAAAAATGTCAAAATCATTGCAAAACTACCCTGATCCAATGAAAGTAGTAAATACATATTGAGCTGATGCTATGAGATTTTATTTAATGTGATCTCCATCTGTTCAAGCACAAGAATTAAGATTTTCTGAAAAATGAGTAGATGAAATTGTTAGAAAAGTTATATTACCATTGTGGAATACTTACTATTTCTTCACAACTTATGCAAATATAGATTGATTTGATCCTAAAAAAGATTTGATAGAAAATAAAGAAAATAATCTTGATACTTGGATTTTATCTGAACTAAATAAATTGATAAAAAATGTAGATACTACTTTATCAGATTATACTATCATGCCAGCTTCAAAATATATCATAGATTTTATAGATATTCTTACAAACTGGTATATTAGAAGATCTAGAAGAAGATTTTGGAAAAGTGAAAATGATGGAGATAAATTACAAGCATATAGTACACTTTACGAAGTGTTAATAAAATTAAGTCAAGTTTTAGCTCCATTTGCTCCATTTATTACAGATTATATTTACAAAGATTTAACAAAAGAAGAATCTGTTCATTTATCTGATTATCCAAAATTTAATGAAAATAAAATAAATGAAGATTTAAATTTTGCGATGAAAACTACTCAAAATATAGTTAGTTTAGGTTTATCTTGGAGATCAAGAAATAAAATAAGAGTAAGACAACCACTTGCTGATGTAAAAATTACTGAAGAATTATCAGATTATTACAAAGATATTATTAAAGAAGAACTTAATGTAAAAGAAGTAATAATTTCTACAGATTTAGCAAAAGAAATTGCAAAACCAGAAGGTAGAAAAATTTGACCAAAATACGGAAGAAATGTTCAAGTAATTATCAAAGCTGCAAAACAATGAGATTTTACAAAACTTGAAGATGGAAAAATACAAGTAAACACAGAAAACTGAGAATTTATTTTAGAACAAGATGAATACACATTAGAATTTATAGCACAAGATGAAACACTAGATTTGGAAGCAGGTTTTGGTGTAGTAGTTGCCTTAAATAAAGAAATTACAGAAGACTTATTACTTGAAGGTTATGCAAGAGATATAGTAAGATTTATTCAAGAAGCTAGAAAAGAAGCAGATTATAATGTTGCAGATAGAATAGAAATTTCAATAGAATGAGATGAAACTATTTCAAAAGTATTAAAAAAATATAAAGATTATATTGAAAAAGAAACTCTATCTAAAGTGGTAGAGAATATAGAAAATCCAGATATTATAAAAGATAGCAAGTTTGAAGATGAAGAAATAATATTGAAATTAAAAAAATAAGGTTTAATTAAGATAAAAAATTATAATGAGAATACATTTTATAAAATAATAAAAAAAATGACAGAAACAATAAATCCATTTATAAATGCACAAAAACAAATTAAAAAAGCTTGTAATATGTATAAAAATTGTAAAAATGATGAAAATCAATATGAATTACTTTCTCATCCAAGAAGAATTCTTAAGATAAATATTCCAGTAAGAATGGATAATGGAAAAATTAAAACATTTATTGGTTATAGAGTTCAACATAACAATGCAAGATGACCTTTCAAATGATGAATTAGGTTTCATGAAGATGTAAATTTATATGAAGTAAAAGCCCTTTCTGTTTGGATGAGTTTCAAGTGTGCAGTTATAGATATTCCCCTTGGTTGAGCTAAATGATGAGTTATAGTAAATCCAAAAGAACTTTCTCAAAATGAATTAGAAAGACTTGCCAGATGATATGTTAGAGAAATCTACAAATATTTATGACCAGATACGGATGTGCCAGCTCCGGATGTAAATACAACTCCTCAAATTATGGCTTGGATGATGGATGAGTATTCAAGACTTATAGGTAAATATTCCCCTGGTAGTTTTACTTGAAAACCTTTAACTTGTGGTGGTTCAAAATGAAGATGACAAGCTACTGCTCAATGATGACTTTATGTTTTAGAAGAAATTTTAAATCAAAAAGGAGATAGTTTAGAATGAAAAAAAGTTATAATTCAATGAGCTGGTAATGCATGACTTACTATGGCTAAATTATTAAAAGACAAATGAATTAAATTAGTTGCTATCTCTGATTCAAGATGATGAATTTACAATGAAAACGGTTTAAATATAGATAAAATAATAGAATTTAAATCTATGAGAAAATCTGTAACAGAATATAAAAATGTAGAAAATATTACAAACCAAGAAATTCTTGAACAAGACTGTGATATACTTATTCCAGCTGCCTTGGAAAATCAAATCACTGAAGAAAATGCAAACAATATAAAAGCACAAATCATCTTGGAACTAGCAAACTGACCTACTATACCAGAAGCTGATGAAATTTTATTTAATAAAAACATTTCAGTAATACCTGATATTTTAGCTAATTCTGGATGAGTAATGGTTTCATACTTCGAACAAGTCCAAAATAATACAAATTTTTATTGGGAAGAAGATGAAGTAGAAGAAAAATTATTCAAAAAAATTACTTATGCTACTCAAGAAGTATGGAAACTTGCACAAGAAGAAAACACAAATTTAAGAAATGCAGCTTATATCATAGCTATGAAAAGAATATTAAATGCTATGAAAGACAGAGGAGAATTTTAATCTAATTGAGAATTGACAATGGATAATGAATAATTAGATTTCAGAAGATATAAATTAATGATAAATTATGAATTATAAATTAAAAATTTAACAAATTATTCTCTTCTGGCCTCAAACCTCTAAGTTCTCAATTCTAAGTTTTAATCTCTCAACTATCAATTATCAATTTTACATTATAAATTATTTGAAATGGATTACTTCAAAGAAAGTTTAGAATTACATAAACAATGGAAAGGAAAATTTGATATTAAACCAAAAATGGAAATAGAAAATAAAGATGATTTGTCTTTAACTTATACTCCTTGAGTTGCTGAGCCTTGCAAAGAAATTGCAAAAGATAAAAAACAAGTCTATGATCTAACAATAAAATGAAATACAGTTGCTGTGGTTTCTGATGGTTCTGCTGTTTTATGACTTGGTAATATTTGACCTGAAGCTGGACTGCCAGTTATGGAATGAAAAGCTGTTTTATTTAAAGAATTCGGTTGAGTAAATGCTTTTCCTATAGTTTTGGATACTCAAGATACAGAAGAAATTATACAAGCAGTGAAAATGATAGCTCCGACATTTTGAGGTATAAATTTAGAAGATATTTCAGCTCCAAGATGTTTTGAAATAGAAGAAAGACTAAAAAAAGAACTAAATATTCCGGTATTTCACGATGATCAACACTGAACTGCAATCGTAGTTTTAGCAGGATTAATCAATGCTTTAAAAGTAGTTTGAAAAAATAAAGAAACTGTCCAAGTAGTTGTAAACGGACTTGGAGCTGCTGGAACTGCAATTACAAAATTATTACATTTATACTGATTTAAAAATATCATAGTTTGTGATAGTAAATGAATAGTTTCTTCTTCAAGAGACAATTTAAACAAAGCTAAACAAGAAGTTCTAAAATTTACAAATCCAAAAAACATTTCAGGAAGTTTGGCAGATGCGATAGTTTGAGCTGATATATTTATCGGAGTATCAAAACCTTGAGTATTAACCAAAAATATGGTAAAAACTATGAATCAAGATAGTATCATATTTGCTATGGCAAATCCAACTCCTGAAATTATGCCAGATGAAGCTAAACAGGCTTGAGCTAAAATTATTGCAACTGGAAGAAGTGATTTTCCAAACCAAATAAACAATGTTCTAGTTTTCCCTTGAATATTTAAATGAGCTTTGGAAAATAGAGTTGAACAAATTACAGACGAAATGAAGCTAAAAGCTGCTGAAAAACTTGCAGAATATGTCGAAGCTCCTAACGAAGAAAATATTATTCCTTCAGCTTTGGATAAAAATGTAGCTAATGTAATAGCAAGTGTAATAAAATAAACTTATCCTGATTATTTTCAGGATTTTTTGATTTGAAAAGAAAGTTAAAAATAGTAAATTATAGTAGATTTAAAAAATAATAATATAAATGAAATATATAATTTGATTTTCTTGATGAACTGATTCTGTTTTTGTAGCTTGGAGTTTAAAACAAGCCTGACACGAAGTTTTACTAGTAAATTTAAAAAATACAAAAGAAAAAAATAAATGCTGCTCTCTACCTACAGAATTATTAAAAATCTCTACTTTTTTAGATATACCATTAAAAGTTGTAGATGCTACAGAAAAATTTAAAAAATTGGTAATAGAAAATTTTATAGAAAATTATACAAAATGAAACACACCAAATCCTTGTATAAACTGTAATGAAAATGTAAGATTTCAAATGTTAGAAGAAATTAGAAAAGAATTAGGCTATGATTTCATCTCTACAGGACATTATGTTGAAAAAATACAAGTTGATAATTTTTTTACATTTGCAATTCCAAATGATTTGAACAAAGACCAAACTTATATGCTTTACAGACTTTTAAAATATCAAAATATAGTAGAACATTTAGATTTTCCTATTTCAAAATATAAAAAAGATGAAGTAAAAAAGATAATAAATGAGCAAAATATTCCTATCAATACTGAAACTGAATCTCAAAATATTTGTTTTATTCCAGATGATGACTACCCTAGATTTATAAAACAAAATAAAAATATTCAATTTCCTGTATGAAAGATTTTAGATACAAAATGAAATTATCTTGGAGAACATAAATGACTTATAAATTACACCATTTGACAAAGAAAATGACTTAATTTACAATCAAATGAGAAAAAATTTGTAATAGATATAAACTGGAAAAATAATATTTTAGTAGTATGAGACAATGAGGAATTATTCCAAACAAAAGTTAATATTGATGATTTAATTTTAATGAATTATACTTGAAAAATTTACTGAAAAATAAGATACAAAGCTCCTCTTACAGAAGTTGTAAACATACAAAACAACGAAATCGAGTTTAAAGAACCTGTAAGAGCCGTAACGAAAGGACAACATGTAGTTCTATACTGAAAAAAAGATTGGAAAACTTTTGTAATATGATGATGAATGATAGTTTAAAGTTTACTTAATATTAAATCTCACGATTCAGTATGAATAATATCTTTTTTAATATCTTGTGAAGATAATTTTATCATTTCCTCTTTAAATTTTTCATCAGACACATGTCAACTACCAGTAAATGGTCGTCTTTCTCATTTTACTTTTATTTTTCAATCTAACACAGTAATTCATACTAAATCAGCTCATTTAGGCATTTGAATATTATAAGATTTACCATTAATTGTTAATTTATCATTATCTATATCTATATTTCATTGTATATCAGCTATAGTAAAATTAACTTTTCATTCAGATATTTCTTTTCATTTTGATACATTAAAATCAACAGAGGCTATAAGTCTATCTGCTTCTAGACTATCTTTTTGTTGAGCTTTCATACTATTTTGTTGAATCTCTTTATTTATATGTGGAGTATATTTTTGAATATCTTTTTGAATATCTTTTTTCTCTTTACCCTCATTTTGAGGTAATTCATCAATATTATGATTTTCTATTCACATTATTTAGATTTAGTTAATATATCTAAAATAGAATTATATTTTAATTCCCACTTCCAATCTTTCAACATAGAAGAAATATCAAGATTATCTCATTTTTCTTCATCTTTTTTATTTAATCAAGAAATTAATTTAACACACTCTAGACCATCTTTTTTAAAAACAACCTTTCAAATTCAGGTTAAAACAGTTTTTTCTCCATTAATATTTAATGTAAATCTATTATTATTATCCAAAATAAATCAAATTTGTTTCCCATTAATATTAATTATTTTTTCTTCTCATACTTTTAATGTTTCTCCATCTAAACTATTAAATAAATTATCAGATTTTTTTGTTTTATCTATAGATTTCCTAATTTTATTATATAATCATTTTAATAATGAAGTATTAGTTTCATTAGTTTCATTAAATTTATGAATATCTTTAATTTTCTCTACCATATTAATTAAAATCAATAATATAAATATAAATATAACTTACTATTAAAATTATATCTATATTTAATTATATGTCAATTTATTAGTAAAAATTATAAAATTAGTAATGTATTTTTAATACTTGATTTTAATAACTAAAAAAGTTATATAATAAATAATTTATTAAAAATAATAAACATGGAAAAAATAACTTATAATGAAATTTATAAAGATAGAATAGATAGTTATTTAAGTAACTATTTTTCTTATTCTAGAAATTTTTTTCATCATATTATAGAAAGAGAATGAATACTTGTAAATAATAAAATAGTTAAAAAATCATATAAATTAAAACAATGAGATGAGATACAAATTGATAATTTAGAAAGATATTTAGATAATAGTTTTTTAAAAGAATTACCATTTATAGATATTCCTATTATTTTAGAAAAAGATGATTATCTTGTAATTAATAAACCAAAATGAGTTTTATCTCATCCAAACAGTATTTGGGATATGTCTGCACCTTCAGTTGTTGCTTTTTTATACCAAAAATATAAAGATTTACCATCTATTTGAAATTTTGTAAGAGCTTGAATTATTCATAGATTAGACAAAGATACAGATGGACTTATGATAATTATAAAAACTGAAAAATGATTAAAATATTTTAAAGAATTGTTTAATCAAAAATCTATTTATTGAGAAAAATTTGCAAACTGAGAAATTACAGAAAAAGAATTAGAAAATATACCTATCAAAAAGCATTACAAGGCTAATGTAAATATTACAAAAAAATGAGAAAACTTTTTAAATAGTATTACATTGCCATATTTTATAAAAGAAATTGTAAAACCAAAAGTCCCATATCCTTGAAAATACAAACTTTGAATAACAAAAATAGAAGAAATTGAAAAAAATAATAAACATTATAAAATCTACTTACAAATATTAACTTGAAGAACACACCAAATAAGATACCATTTGTCTTGAAAATCATTACCTATAATTTGAGATAAATTATATTGAAACAAAGAAGAAATACCTATGCAACTTAGTGCATACAAACTTGAATTTACAGATTGTAATTGAGAAAAAATACATTTAGAAATCTAAAAACTAAAATATGTGAATATTTATTATTATAAATATAATAAAACTTATCATATGAACTATAATAATTTACCTTTCTTATAATTATATAGATCTAAGTAAAGATTTTGTTGTATGAATTTTAAGTATGTGAACTTGAATATTTATAACTTTTTGGGCAATAAGTTTTTTTATTATGTTGTGAATTTTAAAATTAATTTCAAAAAATAAAAATAATTATTTAGCTCTTACTTCTTACAAATATACATGATTACTAGCTTTTTATCTAATTTCAAACTTTTTCTTAATTTCATTTAAATTTTGGAGTATGTGAATATGAATAGTAATGTTATTAATATTTATAATAATGTGAATTATTTTATAAAGAATGTCAAATAATTGTTAAAAATCTACTTGAATTTATGTATATTTTTACTATATTGACAAATAAGTTTATATATTAAATATATTTTTCTTATGACATATGCAAAAAAAATTAATGTTAAAGAATCTAGTGTAGATTTATCAAAAACAAAACTAAAAGATGTTTTGGAATTATGTAATCCATCTGAACAATTTGTATTAGTTGAAAAATATGGTCTTGTTACATGAAAAGCTATGCCTATGCAGCAAATTTGAAAAAAATTTGATATGTCTAGAGAAAGGATAAGACAAATTACAAATAAATCTCTTTGAAAAGTAAGAAGATTAATTTCTCATAATAAAGATTTAAATTCAATAATAGAAAAATCTCAAAAAATATTAAAAGAAAATGGTTATATTATGGAAGAAAAAGAACTTATAAATAAATTACTTGTAGACAAAGATATAAGTATTAATTATAATGAAGCACTTTTGATTCTTTCATCAGATTATGAACTATATTATATTCATAGAAATAAATATTTTCAAAAGTTTTTCTTTTTAGAGCCAGTATTTGAAGATTTAATAAATGATATTCATAACACAACAATAAAAACATTAAAAGATAATAAAAGTGCTATAGATGAAGATATGTTAATTGCAAAATTATCAGGATTGTTTGCTAAAAAATTTCCAAGAAATGAAACTTTAAAAGACATATTGTTAGATACTTTTAACTACAACGAGTTATTTAAAATAAGTAAAGATATTTATAGTTTCAATGGAAAAGTATGATTATATTGAGATGAAAAAGCTCATCCAAGGACTATGAAATTGAAAATACAATATGTATTAGATAAAATGTGAAAATCTGCACACTTTACTGAAATTGGAGAAAAAGTTAAAAAAACATTCAATTTAAAATCTGTAAAAATTCCTTCTGTTCATAATGAATTAGTAAAATGAGAAGAATTTGTAAATGTATGAATGTGATTATATTGACTTAAAAAATGGTGATATAAATGAGCAAATACATTAGAATTATTACAAAATATACTTAAAAAATCTTGAAGAGCTATGAAAGTATCTGAATTAACAAAAGAAGTTCTTAAAGAAAGAAATATAAGAGAAATAACTGTTCTTATGGTATTACAAAAAAATTCTAATATATTTGAAAGAGCTGGTAAATGATCATATCAATTAAAAAAATAATTGGAAATCATAATAATAATAAATATAACTACTTACAAATCTGTGGGTAGTTTTTTATAAATTAATTTCTAATATGCTTACTATAGCAATTTTTACAAGATGAGAAAATCAAAAATTATTAAATTTAATCAAAGATTTGAATAATCAAAATTTAAAAGAGTTTGAAATTAAAATATATTCTGATATTTTTTTTGAAAATAATAAACAAATCATACACACAGAATGAAAAAATATATCTGAAAAGAGAAATATTGCCATAAGTGAGTGTAAAACAAGTTTTTTATTTTTAGTTGATGATGATAATAGAATTTATGATAAAGATTTTCTTCAAAAATTGATAGATACTTATAAAAAAATAAACTATGATAAAAAAATAATATCACCTACTATTTATTGGAGAGATACAGAACAAATCCAAAGTGCTTGAATAAAATTCTGTTATTTACTTGGTAAAGTAATAGTTAACAAAAAAATTAAATGATATTTTCGAGAAACAAAATGAATGTGATGAAATAGCTTGTTTGGGAAAACAGAAACTTTTAAAATATCAAAATTTGATGAAAAAATATGATTTATACGGGAAGATATAGACTATTGCTATAGTTTAAGAGAAAAATGAGTAAAAATATTTGTAAGCAAAATTTGAATAAATCATATGGAAAGAGATAAAAATATTGCAGAAAAATCATTTGTTTATGGAGATATTTTTAGAAGAAAGATAAAAAATAGAAACATATTTATCCAAAAACACTGAAATATATTTCAAAAAATTATGTATTGGACCATTTGATATTATTTATGAATTATCTATTGGCAAATCCTTAGAAAAACAGTAGAAAAATAAAGAAAAATATGTAAATTAAATACATTTATCAAAAATAACATTATAAAATGAGAAAAAATATTCTATTACCTTGAAATAAAGAACTTTCTTACATAATCAGAGAAATTGTAGAAACTGCAAAAAAAATAGAAAATAAAAAAACTATATATTGGGAAAATATTTGAGATCCAGTAGCAAAATGAGAAAAAATCCCTCAATGGTTAAAAGACATTGTAAAAAATGCAAATGAAAAAGATGAAGTTTATGGATACTGTCCTACAAGATGACTTGATAAAACTTTAGAATATGTAATGAGTAAAAATTCAAAACTTAAAAAAACTGATATATTATTTTTTAATGGACTTGGTGATGCTATAAATAAAATTTATAAATGACTTGCTTTTGATTCAAGAATAATTTGACCAAATCCTGCATATCCTACACATTCTTCTACAGAAGCTGCACATGCTGGTTCTTTTCATATTACTTACAGATTAGATCCAAATAATAATTGGTATCCAGATATGGATGAACTTGAAAATAAAGTAAAATATAACCCCAACATTGTGTGAATTCTAGTTATTAATCCAGATAATCCAACTTGAGTAGTTTTTCCAAAGTTTATAATGGAAAAGTTTGTCCAAATAGCAAAAAAATATAATTTATTCATCATAGTTGATGAGATTTATGAAAAATTAGTTTATAACAAAGAAGAACATTACTGTTTAAGTGATATAATCTGAGATGTTCCTTGAATTGCTATGAAGTGAATTAGCAAGGATTTGCCTTGGCCTGGTGCAAGGTGTGGTTGGATAGAAACATATAACACAGATAAAGATAAAAATTTTGCTGATTTTTGTAATTCTTTATTAAAATTTAAAATGGTTGAAGTTTGTTCAACTACTCTACCTCAGTATGTTTTACCAGAAATTTATGAATCAGAAAATTATAAAAACTATGTAAAACAAAGAATAGAAAAATATCAAAAAAGAGCTAATTTAGCTGAAGAAATTTTAAAAGATAGTAAAGAACTTAAAATAATTAAACCTAAAGGTGCATTTTATCTTACTATATTATTTGATCAAGTTAATAAACAAAAAGAATTTAAAATACAAGATAACGAAATACAAAACATTATCGAAGATGCATTAGTTGAGAAAAATAAATTTGATGAAAAGTTTTGTTATTTTATGCTTTGAGAAACTTGAGTTTGTACAGTTCCATTAAGTGGATTTAACTCAGATTATGATGGATTTAGAATGACACTTTTGGAGGAAAATGAAGAACAATTTATAAAAATATTAGAAATTATAAAAAAATTTGCACTACAATATTGAAAGTAATTATAAATCTAGATATTGTAAGTAAAAATCTATAGTTTCCAAATCATTAAACCCTCATTTTATATAAAAATTATTTTTTATCTCTAATATTCCATTATCATCAATCAATTGGACAAATCACAAATTAACATAGTAATCATCTAATGTTATTATTTTTTCTGAATTATGAAAATATGCTCCATTCAATAATGAAATTATATCATAATTATTTATATTTTTTTGTAGTTCAAAAACTAAATTTCTAGCTAATCAATTACATTTACAATCTCTTTTTTCTACAGGATTATCAAGTGATATTATTCTATAATGCATTTTTTTCCCTTTTGGTATTCATTTTTCATTTTCAAAAATACAAATTATTTCTTTTTTATATTTCAAACATATATTTTCAAAATTTTTGTAATAGATTTTTTGATTTTCTACATCATGAACAATATTTTTATCCATATTTAACAATAAATTTAAGGTAAATCTAAATATTGATCTATTCTAATTTGCCGAACAAATTCATTTACATGTGAAACAAGTATCATACCTCATTTATATTCATCCAATGCTTTTGCAATTACTGGCAAATGTCTAAAATTTATATGATTTGTAGGTTCATCTAAAATAAGTAATCAAGGTTTTAAAAGCATCAATCTACAAAAAGCTACAAGTCATTTTTGTCATTCTGATAAATTTCAAATTGTTGCTTTCATAACATCTCAATTAATTAGAAATCAAGCTGCTTTTGATCTTAAATCTTGTTCTAACATTTCATTTCAAGCTGCTTCCTTCAAACATTCGATTACAGTTTGATTAAAATCTAAATTAGAAAAATCTTGTCTGTAATATCAAATTTTCACATCATCTCATAAAGTTGCTCAAGTTTCATCTCCATTTACTATCCTTTCAAGTAAAGTAGATTTTCATATTCAGTTTGGTCAAGATAATTGTAAATGATCATTTTTTCTAATTTTTACATCAATTTCTTTTTCTACTACTTCATCATTTTGAATAATATGCACAGAATGTATATTTAACAAAACTCATCATACATTTTCTTGCATAGGAATAGTAAAATCTTTTATAGTTTTATCAGTTTTTCTATTATCTACCATATTTTCTTCCATTTCAGCTGCATCTTCTCTCATTTTTTTTGCTACTGCTCTAAGTTTTCATCATTTATTTGCAAATGCATTTGCTTGTTCTTTTTTTGCAATAGCCTCTTTTCTAAGTCTTGCATTTAACATATTTTCTTTTTCAATTTTTCTTTCTATTTGTTCTACTACATCATGATAATCACCTACAAATTGTTCAACTTTTTGAGTATGCACATCAAGATATAAAACTCCATCTGTAAAACTATTTAAAAATTCAGCATCATGAGAGATCACGATTACAGTATTTTTATAATTTTGTAAAAATTCAGTAAGATGCCAAATACCGTCTTCATCAAGATTATTTGTAGGTTCATCCAAAAGTAAAATATCAGGATTTTGAATAAGTGCAGCTGCCAAAAGAAGTCTTGCTTGTTGTCATCATGAAAATGCAGATATTTTTTTATCATAATTTGAAACTTTTAAATTTACTGCATTTAATACCTTTTCTATATCTCTATCAATATTAAAAACACTATCATCTGTGAAATATTTTTTAAAATATTCTGAAACTGATAAATCTTTATCTTCAGGTTTTACAACTTGATATCAAGTAGCTATACTCATTTTTTCATCTATACTTATTTTACCAGCCATAGGTTTCAAAGTTTTATTCATCAACTTAAATATTGTTGATTTACCTGCTCCATTTTGTCCCATAATAGTAATCTTTGATCATTTTCTAACATTAAAATTTACCTCTTCCAAAATAGGTTTTTTTACATCATAATAAAAATCAACATTTTTAAAATTTATTATTGTTTCATTATTTTTAGCCATACTTTAAATTTATTAAATTAAATAGCATATAATATACTGAAAAAAAGAGTAATTTAAAGGATATTATTTTTAATAAGAATTATTCTTATTATCTATTGATTTTTGATTTATTTTTAATAATATACAAATCAAGCCACAAAGTAAAGTGGTAATTTAAATTATAATATAAATTAAAAATGAATGAATTCGTAGATTATGAAATGCCAAATATTCCATTAATTGGAGAAGAAGCTCCAGCTTTTAAATGTCCTTCTACTATGTGAGAAATAAATTTTCCAGAAGATTACAAAGGAAAATGGACAGTATTATTTTCACATCCTGCAGATTTTACACCTGTATGTACTACTGAATTTATCTGATTCCAATCTAAAAAAGAAGAATTTGATAAAAGAAATGTTGAACTTATAGGTTATTCTGTAGATGGATTACAATCTCATATTGCTTGGGTAAGAAATATTAAAGAAAAATTTGGAGTAGAAATTGAATTTCCTATTGCTGCACATCCTTCTATAGCACATAATTACGGTATGCTACAACCATCAGCAGATGATTCTCATACTGTAAGAGCTGTATTTATCATAGATCCAGATGGAAAAATAGCAGCATTGATGTATTATCCTCTAAGTAATGGTAGAAATATAGATGAAATCATAAGACTTATAGATAGCTTACAAATGACTGCAAAACATGGTAGAGCTACACCAGCTAACTGGCCAAATAACAAAATATTTGGATCTGATGTTATCGTTCCACCTGCTAGCACAGTAGAACAAGCAAAAGAATATGAAGATAAATATTCTTGTAAAGATTGGTATATCTGTACTCAAGAAAATCCAAATAAATAATATTATCGAAGCTACTCACTTGAGTAGTTTTTCTTTTTCAAAAAAATCTCAAAAAAAGTTTTGACAAATAAAAAAATATTAGTATAACATAATTATTACTTTTGAGGTGGTATAAAAGCCTATCAAAGGTAATGACAAGGTATGGTTAAAGAGAGGCCAGGATAAAAATAGGTGAAAATTGATTTATTTTTATACTGGTCAGTCTCTTTAGCTGTATCTCATTAATTAGAGGTAGTATTCTGCCTCTATTTTTTTAATCCAAAAATCATTCTATAAAATCTATAATTTTTCATTTTTCTATTAAAATTAAGTCAAATCTATACTCTTTTATAAAACCATTATCATTTCTATAAATCCAAGTTTGAGCAGTTTTTTGTAATGCTTTTTGTTTTCATTTGGTAATATAATCTTGAAAATCAGTATTATGAAAACTTGTTCATTTCACTTCTACAAAACATACTACCCCGTCTTTTTGTACAATTATATCTATTTCTCAGCCCCTTATCGTCCAGTTTGTATCCAATATTTCATATCATTTCTTCTCCAAAAATTCTTTTGCAATATTTTCAAATTTGTATCATAATGTTTTTTTATCCATTTTTAGTAGTTTTTCTAAGTAAATTAACTATTATCACATTAGATATTTAATTTTTTAAATCAAGTTTTAATGAAATTTGTAGCATTTACATATCCTGGACTAGAAAGTATTTTAAAATCAGAATTAGAACAAAGAAAAATAGAAGTAAATAAAGTTGAAGACGGACTTATCACATTTTCTGGAGACACATCAACTTTGGTAAAAACTAACTTATGGTTAAGAACTGCAAGCAAAGTTTATCTCTTATTATGAGAACATCAAAATATTACAGATTTTAACACATTATTTGATGTAATTTACAGTATAAATTGGCAAGATATCATCCCAAAATGATACCAAATAGTTATAAATCCAGACAGTATAAGATCTACACTCACAGCTACACCCACAATACAGGCAATAAGTCAAAAAGCTATTATCAAAAAAATTTCACAAGATAAACATTACAATTTTGAAGAATGAAAAAAAGTAGAAATTAGGATAAATCTTTTCAAAAATACATTAAAAATAATGTTAAATACTACTTGAGAAAGTCTTTACAAAAGATGATA
>JALUXR010000087.1 GCA_027013285.1 Candidatus Altimarinota bacterium
TTTTACCGAAAATAAATTATTCTAAGAAATCTTGTAAACATTTTTCTTTTTGTTTTTCTATCAAAGATCATAAATAACTAAATGAAGCTATAGAATTAAGAATAACATTATTCATAACATACTCAGAACTTATAACTTTTCACTCTAAAACAAAACAATAATCTCAAGATTTTATTAAATATTTTCCTCATAAAAAAATAAATAAATTAGATTTTTCCTTATATTTTTCAACTATTTCAACGATAGTAGGATTAAATTTTGAATCAAATATTGGAATAACACTTTCTCATATGAATTTATAAATATAGATTTCTTTTAAATCAAAAATATTTCAAAATATATTTTTTATAGTATTAAAATTTATTTCTCACTTATTGTTTATAATATTTAAACTTAAAGAAGAAACATTTTGAACAACAGAATTAAGTAAATATACCCTATTTGAGATAAATAATATTAGTTTTTTCAAAAATAACTCTTTTTCTTTAGAATTTATATTATTAAACTCATCAACCGTAATTACCAAATAATCAACATCTATCTCTGCTACTGCATCAATTGGTTTTTCAGTTCATTCTATAAAACTTTTTTCTCACGAGATTTCATTAGCTCAAACCAAAGCTATATTAGTTCATTTAAATTTTAATAAAAGTTCTCACTTTAGTATAAAATATAAATTAGTATCTTTTTCATTTGCTTTATATAAGTATTCTCATTTTTTTAATTTTTTTTCAGTTCAATACTTTGATATATAATCTTTTATTTGCATTTTTGTATTTATTTAGATAAATAGAATCTCACTAAATCTTTAAAATTTTGTTTATTCCTAATATAAGGTAATGCAGTTTCCAAACTAATTTGTTTGTTTGCAACTAACTGAGCTAAAGAATGATCCATTGTCATCATTCATTTTGACAAAGAAATATCCATAATTCCAAAAATTTGAGCAATCTTTCTTTCTCTAATAAGATTTGATATACCTGAATCTTGTAACATTATTTCTCTTGCTGCTACTCTACCGTCTTTATTTATATTTTCAATTAATCTTTGTGAAATAATCATTTCTAAAGATAAACTTAATTGAGTAGCTATCATATTTGTCTTATTTGCTGGAAATGCATCTATAACTCTTGAAATAGTTTGAGGAGCATTTACCGTATGTAATGTAGATATAACTAAATGACCAGTTTCAACCAAAGTTAGGACAGATTGTATAGTTTCTAAATCTCTCATCTCTCATACAACTATAACATCTGGATCTTGCCTTAAAGCATATTTTATTCATCTATCCCAAGATAATGTATTTTTTCAAACATCTCTTTGGTTTATTAAACACTTTTTTTCTTCAAAAACAAATTCAATAGGATCTTCTAATGTTATAATATGCTTATTAAAATTTTCATTAATATAATTTATTAAAGATGCTACAGTAGTAGATTTTCAAGATCAAGTTGGTCAAGTTACTAAAATAAGTCATTTATTTTTTTTAAGAACATCTTTTATATTTTCAGGCAATCAAATTTCTTTCATAGAAGGCACTTTTTGCGGAATTCTCCTTAAAGCCATATTGATACCATTCATATCAAAATATATATTTATTCTATATCTATTTCATCCATAAAAATAAGAGTTATCAATTTCTTCACCTTGCAAAAGAGAATCTATTTGATCTGGAGTATTTATATCATTTGCAAATCAAAAAATTTCATCTCTATCTAAAATAAAATCTAATCTCATAATATCTCAACTTGCAGACCTGACAGCTACTTGTTTATCTTCAGCAATATGAATATCTGAATATTTATGTTTTCATACATAATCCAACAATTTATCAAATTGGCTCATACTATTATTAATATAAATTAAAATACACTTAAAATTTCATTTGTAACCTTATCCACAGATTGATTAGCATTTATTTTTATTAATTTTCATTCCTTTTCATATAAATCTACTACTGGTAAAGTTTTATCATAAAATTCTTTTATTCTTTGTTTAATCGAATTTTCTTCATCATCCGATCTTTTAACTAATTTATCTCAAGTTTTAGGATCTATTTCTATTCAACCCATAAAAGTTTCTCAGGTTTTAGGATTATATTTTCTTCAAAGTAATCTTTTCATAGCTTCTTTTTCATCTAAATCAAAAAATACCACTTTATATCATTTCTCTAATATTTTATCTGCAGTTTCTTTATTTCAAATATTTCTAACTAATCCATCAAATATAATGTCATCACTTTTAGCAGTTTGAATATAATCTTGTAATATATCTTCGATTATACTTGGAGTAACTTGTTTTCAAGCTTCTATAGTTTCTTTAACTAATTTTCATAAATCAGTATCTTGTTTTGTAATATTTCTCAAAGCCTGACCTGTTTCAAATATATCAAATCATTTTTCTTCTTGTAATATTCTTGATTGAGTTCATTTTCAAGAACCCTGTATTCAAATAAAAACTATATGCATATTGTTTATAAATTATTTAATAAATCATCAGGATTCTCTTGAGTCCTTTCTTTTTGTTCCATATCCTTCAATCTTTTTAATTTATTCCTAAGTTTATCTATTTGTTGTAAATCTTCTTTTAATGCATCTTTATCAATATTTAATAGAGCATTTTCTATAGTAGAATAAATAGAATATAATAATTCAGATGAAATATCATTTTCTAAAGCCGACACTAAATTATATAAATCATCAAACAAATCTTGATCTCATTTCAAAATTTCCAACATATTTAATACTTTTTTTAATTGATCCTCTTTTGAGGTATTTTTAAATTGATTAAGCTTTTTTTTAAATTTTTCATCTTTTGACATAATATTTAGATAATTAAGTAATAAACATCTATATTATATAAATTTATAACTAAAAAGCAAAAAAAAATAAAAAAAATATAAATTTATAACTAAAAAGCTCCTTGAAATAGGACAAGTTAAACCACCGTTTGTAAAGCAAGAAGATAACATCAGTTCGATAAATCCATTAAGGTTATCCTGTATGATATTTTGATATTGAAAACAATGATAGATTTCCTTTCTTTGAAACCTTAGATAAGTTTATTCGAGAAAAGTATATTGATAACAGCAATAAGAAAATATTTAATATTCATGAACATATGCATTCAGTTAGATTTGATTGATTAGAAAATATAGATTATTTTAATGGTTGTGTTGATAGTTTAATTTAAAAATCCTCAATAAATTCAAAAAAATCTATAAGATTTATATCATTAGATTTTAAGTCTTTTTGGTTATTAAAATAAATTATATATTTTTGTTTATTCTCAATAGAATTTAGCAACTTAATTTCTCTTTCAAAATTTTCATAATTTAAATCATAACATACTTGAAATATTTTGTTATTTATCACAAAATCAAGTTTTCATTTGTTATTTTTTACATAATTTACATTTTCATATTTTCTAAACAAATGTGTAAAAACTATATTTTCAAACCTTTGTCAGAAATTATTTTTATTTATTAAATT
>JALUXR010000088.1 GCA_027013285.1 Candidatus Altimarinota bacterium
TAATTTATTTTATAAACAATAGTTTGATTGAAAAAACTAACTTTTTAATTAAAAAACAGTGATTAGTAAACATATCATTAAATTTTGTATCATACATTGATTTACTCACAATAAGTTTGTGAATTTATTTATTTATAATTTTAATATTTTGATTAGTTTTTAGTAAAGAAAAAAGAGTTTAATTCATAATAGAAAGGAAGATGAAAAAAATCTGATTACTTATATTATTTATAATTCTTTTGGCTTGGTGTAGTCAAACAAAACTTTCAAAAGATACTAATTTAAGTAATACTTGAAATGAAACTGTAAAAAATAAAACTACTTTATCTAGCTGAACTACAAGCAAAATTATAAAGAATCTAAAAGATACTAATGATCCTAATACTAAAGAAGTTTTAAATATAATTAACTGATTATTAAAATAGATTTATTTTATCACAAACTCACTTACGAGATTTTTACTCTCTAATGAGTTTTTTTTTCGTTCCTCTATGTTATAGTTATTTATAATTTCTATAAGTTTGTCTATAAAATATTTTGTAGGTCTTTCAGTGTTTATTTTAAAGTCTTTTAATATAAAATTTGTAATATTTTGCTTATCATAACCTATATTTACTAATCAATTGATAGCTCATTCTACAGCTGAAAGTCAAAATGTCTCAAGAAATAAACTTGGAACTAAATTATAATGAGAAAAAGATAGAAAATACTTAATTTCATCAAACTTTCTTTTTCAAAAATAATATATGTTTTTATTGTTTTGATCAACAAGTCATAATAAATCTTTTTCTTTTGAATAATCATTTATAATTCAAATATCTTTTCAGTTCAAATCTTCTCATTGAAATGTATCTAGTAAACTTTCTTTTTTCTCTCCATCTCAAAACACAAAAATTCTAATATTTTTCATAACTTTTTTATATAATTCCCTATTTGTAAATTTTAAATCTTGTAAGTAAGATAAAAAATATATAATCTGCCCAAATCATTTTTCAGTATCTAATCTTCCAAAAAATACAAAATTTATTTTATCTTGAAAAATATCTTGCCTTTCTACTAAATGTTTTGAATCTATAAAATTTGGTAAAACTTGAACATTATCTTCATTAGCATATCATAATAATTGAACATATTTTTTCATAAAATCACTTGGAACAGTATGAATATCTATATTTTTATTTAACACATTTCTAAGTTTTTTTAGCTTAAAATATTTTAAAATAGCATAAGGCAGCAGTAGTTTTCACTTTTTAGATTTTTTCAAAAATTCTATCAAACTAAATTTTGTAGGAATCTGATTTTCATCATAAATTTCACTTGCAAAAAGACTAAAATATCATAAATCATGATAAGTCATAATTTTTAATCATTCAAAATTTTTTACTTGCTTAACAACTTTTGGTCATAAAAATCTAGATACAGAATGAAACCAAATAACATCAGGTTTTATTTCTTCTATCTTATTCTTTAGCTTTTTAGCATAAACAAAATTATTTCAAGAAAATATTAAAAACATTAGTTTCTTCACTTTTGATAAGTTTTCAGCTCAAAAGTAGTAAACTTCATAATCGTCTTGCAAAATATGTTTTAAATTTTTTATATAACTTTCTATACCTCCTATATCATCTAAATAATCTGAAACTATAAGTATTTTCTTTTTCATAAGTTATGCTTGATATGTAAAGATAAAAAAATATACAATCTGTATTTAATTATATAAATTTTCCATAATGAAAAAATTAATTCTATTGACATTGGGGATACTTATAAGTTTTTCATCGTCATTTGCAACATATAGTATAACTCCAACAGACAAAACAGAAGTAGAAAAAATATTAGTTTTAATTCAAAAAAGAGTAGATTTAAATTATAATACTATCTTAGCTAAAAAAATTATTTACCACAAAATTGTAGATAGTATAGATTTATACATAGTTTTGCATTCGAATAAATTATCTGATCATGATAAAGCTATATTATTATTAATAAAAACTTATATACTTAAATATTTGTGATATAAAATATGAAATCCTATTTCTATAAATATAGTTAATTAATGTTAATAAATTTAATTATTAGAGAGTTTAAGAATTTTTTAAAAAATAATTGGTGGATTTTTATTGTTTTAATTGTCTGCCTTTTTTTTGTTTGGAAAACTAATTATTGAAATATTTATGAAGTTATAATTTTGTTTATTATTCAATTTACATGAGATTTATGTGTAATGCTAATGTGAGATTATTATTCAAAAATAAATTGAAAAGATAAAAAACAAGATTTAAAATATGAAAAATATTGATTATATACCCAAACTATAAGTTTTATAATATTTGGATTTATATGATTGTATGCTTGATTTTACAACTGAATTTGGTCATATTTATTACCTCAACTTCTTTTTATTCGACCATTAATTCAATGATATTTAGAATTATTTAATATAAATTTTAAAATAAATTGGAAATTTACATTATTTGTATGAATTTTATTGTTTTGTTTATACTATTATTTTTGACTTATAGAGAATATTTGAATATTAATCCAAGTTTTATGATTTATACTTTTCCCTATAGCTTTAATTTTAAATAATGAAAAAAAGAAATATTTTTTAAGTTTGATTTGAATATTTTTTATTTTTTTAGGATCATTTATTCTTTTAATTTATTGAATTCTTAATCATAATATTTCTTGAGTAGATGTAAGTTATACACTTTTACCTTTTACAGTATTTGTGTTTTATTTAAAAAATTTGAAAAAATATATTTAAGTCCTTTATGATTGAAATTAAAGGGCTTTTTTTTATAAATAAGAACATAATTTTAAATTGTTAAATAAAAATATGGCAAAAGATTATGAAATAGTAATATGATTAGAAATACATATCAAATTAAATTCAGAAACTAAATTATTTTGTTCATGTCCAAATGTTCAAAATTTTGATGAATTAAAACCAAATGAAAATATCTGTTCAGTGTGTACAGGACAACCGTGAGCACTTCCTGTTTTGCAAGAATGAGCTTTAAAAAAATGAATTAAATTATGATTAGCTTTGAATTGTACAATAAATAAATTTTCAAATTTTGATAGAAAATCATATTTTTATCCAGATTTACCTATTGGTTACCAAATTACTCAACTTTTTCATCCAACAAATACTGATGGTGAAGTAAGCTTTTTTGTAGATAATTACAAAGAAGAAAAAAAAGTTAAGATACTTCAAGCTCATATGGAAGCTGATGCAGGTAAAACAATTCATGAATGATGAAAAGCACATTTAGATTATAACAGAGCAGCCACTCCATTAGTTGAAATAGTAACTTACCCAGATTTTAGGTCTGATGATGAAGTTGTAGAATTTTTAAAAGAATTACAGAGACTTGTAAGGTTTAATAATGTTTGAGATGCTGATTTAGAAAAAGGTCAAATGAGATGTGATGTAAATATTTCACTTAGAGAAAGATGAGTAGAAACTTTAGGAACTAGAGCAGAACTTAAAAATATGAATAGTTTTTCTGCTATCAAAAGAGCTATAAATCATGAATACAAAAGACAAAAAAAGATTTTGGAAGCTTGAAAAGAAGTAGATCAAGAAACAAGAGGTTGGAATGACGAAAAATGAAGTTCTTATACTATGAGAAGCAAAGAAGATGCTTTAGATTATAGATATTTTCCAGAACCAGATTTACCACCACTTGAGCTTACAGATGAATTTATTGAAGAACAAAAAGTTGGATTAGTAAAATCAGCATTTACAAGAGCTAAACAATACAAAGAAGAATACTGATTTTCAAAAGAATATATCACACCTTTGATTTCAGATTTAGAAATTTCTGATTATTTTGAAAAATTAGTTCAAGATGGTATCAAAGCAAAAAATGCTGCAAGATGGATAGTAAATACTTTACTTAGATATTTAAATGATGAAAATATTTCTTTGTCTGATGTAAAATTTTCTTATGATGATTTTAAATATTTATTAGAAAAAGAACAAAATTGAGAAATTCTTGGAAACCAAGCAAAAGATGTTTTCAAAGAAATGATAACAAACGGAAAAACACCTGCTCAAGTTATTGAAGAAAAGTGATTTAAGGCACAAGACGATGGTGAATTAGAATCTATAATTTCAGAAATATTAAAAGAAAATGCACAAGCTGTAGAAGATATAAAAGCAGGTAAGATGAATGCTATTGGATTTTTGGTAGGACAAGTTATGAAAAAAACTCAATGAAAATCAAATCCTGCAAAAGCAAAAGAAATGATT
>JALUXR010000089.1 GCA_027013285.1 Candidatus Altimarinota bacterium
TTTTAGAAAATAATTTTGAAAATGGATAAAATTAGAAATTTTTGTATCATAGCACATATTGACCATGGTAAAAGTACTTTGGCTGATAGACTTTTAGAAAAAACAAAAGTTGTGGAAAAAGTTGCAAATAAACAGGTACTTGATAGTATGGATTTGGAACAAGAAAGATGAATTACTATCAAACTTGCTCCTGCTAGAATGTTTTGGAAATGATATCAATTTAATTTAATAGATACTCCTTGACATGTAGATTTTCAGTATGAAGTTTCAAGATCTTTAGCATCTGTAGAAGGTGCAATTTTGTTAGTTGATGCAACACAATGAGTGCAAGCTCAGACACTTTCTACACTTTATATGGCTATGGAGTATGATTTAGAGATTATTCCAGTTTTGAATAAGATAGATTTACCTGCTGCAGATCCTGAAAGAGTAGGAAGAGAATTAGAAAACTTGATTTGAATAGATCAAGATGATATTATAAAAATTTCAGCAAAAACTTGAGAAAATATAGAACAAGTTTTAGATATGGTTATTGATAAAATACCAAATCCTATAAAACATCAAGAAAAAATTAAAAAAATAAATAATACTACAGAAAGTGCTTCTTTGATTTTTGATTCTGTTTACGATCCTTACAAAGGTGTTGTTTTGTATGTTAGAAATTTTACTGGAAAATTGAAAGCAAAAGATGATGTGTATTTGGCTCATACTTGAAAAAAAATACAAATCCAAGAAGTAGGTTATTTTTATCCAAAATATAAAAAATCTGAATATTTAAACGAATGAGAAATTTGATACATTGTAACTTGACTTAAATCTGTAAAAGATGCTCAAATTTGAGATACTATTGCAAAAACTTCTGAAAAATTAAAACTTGATAGAAAAGAAGATAGAGAAAAATTGTATGATTATGCAATTCCTTGATTTAAGAAAATGCAACCTTTTGTGTATGCTGGTATTTATCCTATGCAAACTGATGAATATGAAAAATTAAAATCATCACTTGATAAACTTGCTATCAATGATAGTGCAATTACTTATGAAAATGAGTCTTCACCTGCATTTTGATTTGGGTTTAGAACAGGGTTTTTGTGAATGCTTCATATGGATATTGTAAAAGAAAGACTTTCTAGAGAATTTGATTTAGAAACAATTTTTACTACTCCAAATGTAGTTTATATCATTAAATTAAGGAACTTATCATTAGATAAAGTAAAACATTGAGATAATATTGCAGAATTTAAAAAAACTTGAATTTGGAAAGAATTAGTAAAAGCACAACATCACATTGTAAATGAAAAGATAATCGAAGAAAGATTTGCTTTGGAATGAAATAATATTATTGATAAAAATTGAGAATTTAATGATCTTGATTTAAGACCTTATCTTATTGTAAGATCTTGAGCAGATATGCCAGATGCTTGAGCTATAGATGATATTTATGAACCTTATGTAAATCTTGAAATTGTAGGACCATCAGAATTTTCTTGAGCCATTATGGAACTTGCACAAGATTATAGATGACAAATGAAAAATATGGAATACATAGATGATAACAGAGTTTTATGGAAATATTATATTCCATTATCTGAAATAATTATCGATTTTCATGATAATTTAAAGTCTATCACAAAATGATATGCAAGTATGAATTATGAACCTATAAAATACGAAAAAGAAGATTTGGTAAGATTAGATTTTAATATCAATAAAGAGAAGGTGAGTGCCTTTACTCTTGTTGTTCATAAAGATAAAGCATTTTATAGAGGAAGAGATATAGTTGCAAAACTTAAAGAACTTATACCAAAACATTTGTTTACTATTCCTATTCAAGCTGTTGTGTGAGTAAAACCTATTGCAAGAGAAACTATTGCTGCTTTGAGAAAAGATGTTTTAGCAAAATGTTATGGTTGAGATGTTTCTAGAAAAAGAAAACTTTTAGAAAAACAAAAGGAATGAAAAAAGAAAATGAAAGCTATCTGAAAAGTAAATGTCCCAAATGATATTTTTATCAAAATGTTAAATAGAAATTAAA
>JALUXR010000090.1 GCA_027013285.1 Candidatus Altimarinota bacterium
TTAAAAATCTTTGATTTACATGCAAAAAGTCCCGAAGCTAAATTACAGATAGAACTTGCAAGTATCAAACATATGGGACCAAGAATTTTTGGTATGGGTATGGAATTATCAAAACAATGAGCTTGAATCTGAACAAAAGGTATTTGAGAAACAAACACTGAGATTATGAAAAGACATTTACAGAAGAGAAAACAACAAATAGAAGAAAAACTTAAACATTATGAAAAAGTAAGAGAACAACATAGACAGAGTAGAACAAGAAAAAATTTAAATACGGTTTGAATAGTATGATACACTAATGCAGGAAAATCTTCTTTGTTAAATATTATGACTTGAAAAGGTGTTTTAGCAGAAGATAAGTTGTTTGCAACACTTGGAACTTCTGTATGAGAAGTATTTCTTTCTCCTTATGATTTGTGATATAAAGATATAAAATGTGAATGGAATAGTTGTAAAAAAGTATTGTTAAATGATACAGTTGGTTTTATACAAGACTTGCCACCTTCTTTGATACAGGCTTTTAAATCTACACTTGAAGATAGTATTGAATCTGATATTTTATTTCATGTGATAGATATTTCTGATATATTTATGGAAGAGAAAATAGATATTGTAGAAGATATTTTATCTCAAATATGAGCAAATCAAGAAAAGATATATATTTTCAATAAAATTGATAATTTATCAGAAAAAGAATTATTAGATAAAAAAGAAAACATAAAAGAACTTTGAGAAAAATTATGAATAGAAACTTGGAAAGAATGAGAAAATTATTTTTTTGTTTCTACTTATAAAAAATTATGAATTCAAGAACTGAAAAAATATTTATATAATAAATTTTAAAAAAAATGAGTTTAAGTTTGTATTGAGCATTGATTATTTGATTAGGATGATTCTTTTGAGCTATTTTGAGAGTTTTTTTATGATGACTTGTAAATTCTCATATTCCTCATATTTTACCATTATGAACATTGTTTGTAAATGTTTTGGGTAGTTTTATAATCTGAATAATGTTTGGGATAGCTTTTTACTATCCTTTACCTCAACATGTAAAATCTTTTATAATAAGTTGATTTTTGTGAGCCTTGACAACATTTTCTACATTTGCTATGGAATCATTTTTTATGTTAGATGGATGAAGATATAAAGAATTTTTGTTAAATATTTCATTAAATATAATTTTAACTATTTTATTTGTAGCTATTTGATTTTATCTTATGAAATTAATTTTAAAATAAATGAAAAAAATTATATATTTATTTATATTTTTAATTACATTAAGTTGATGTTCATGAAAAAATATAAATAATAATATTCCTAATAAAAATTTATCTTGATGAAAAATAAAAATGACTGATAAAATTATAAATAAAGCTGTTTCTCCAGAAGAATTTAAAAAACTTATAAATACTTGAAAATATACTGTTATCGATATTAGAACTCCTCAAGAATTAGATTATTTTGGATATATATTTTGAATGAATTATCATTATGATATGTATAATACTGGTGATGTGCAAAAAATATTAGAATTACCAAAAGATGAAAAATATCTTATTTATTGTTATCATGGGAATAGGACTGCTATGATGAGAGAATATATGATACAAAATTGATTTAAATATGTTATAGATTTAGCAGGTGGAACTGATTTACGGACACAACAAGGTAATAAATTGGTACATTAAACTTATATTTTATGTAAATATAATGTAAACTATTTTTTATTGATAATAATAATATTTTTTTATATTAGCTCTTAGTATGTGGTATTTGTCATATACTTTTAATTTTATTATATAATCCTATAATGAGAAAAAATTATTTAATTGTTTTGGTTTTATTTAGTATATTGTTATGATGATGTAGTCATTGAAAAATAAATGAATGAAGAAATACTAATATTCAAGATAAAGTTCAAAGTAATAGTGTAAATACTTGAAATCAAACTAAAAATCAAGCTAATAGTATAAATTCTTGAACTGGAGATATAAATACTTGATGACAACAAATAAGTAATTCAGATCAAAATTCTTTTGGAAATAATAATTTATCATGAAAAGATATTCTATCTTGAATAAATGATCCTTTAAATTTGTTACATCTAGAGAATTCTTGAAAACATTTATTGTCTGCCTGAACTTATTTACTTAAGGATAGTCTTGTATTAAATCAAAAAATATTTAAATCAATACAAGAATTTCAAGAACTTGGTAGTTGATTAACAGAAATTGAAAAAAATGCATTACAAAAAACTTTGATAAATTACCAAAAGAATTTAGCTTTACAAAAAAAAGTAATGAATTCTTTTGTTGCCAAACAAAAATGTATAACAAAGATACACAAAACTACTAAACCAAAACAAGAAA
>JALUXR010000091.1 GCA_027013285.1 Candidatus Altimarinota bacterium
AAACTACTAAACCAAAACAAGAAATTACTAAACCAAAACAAGAAATTACTAAATCAAAACAAGAAACTACTAAACTAAAACAAGAAACTAACTGATTTTAAATTCTTTTATATTTATAAATAAAATTATATAATGATGAAAAAAATTACTTTAATATTATTAACTATGTTTCTTTGAATATTTAGTTTAAATATTTGATTTGCAGATACTGCTGACAATTCTGAAAATAATACAAATACAAGAGTTGATAATTCTGAAAAAACTACTTTGAGATTATCAGATGATATTGGTAAAATGGCAGATAGGATTGGTGTAATGGCTGATAGGATTGGTGTAATGGCTGATAGGATATTAGCAATGGCTGATAAAATATTAAAAACTCAAGAAATTCAAAGTAAAAATCTTCAAATGACACAAAATAATATTTTAAAAACTTTAGATATGATTAATAAATCTATAGATGCAAATAACAAGTTGTTAGCATCTCTAATATCATCAAATAATGCAGTTGTAAATTGTATGTGTAAAAAATAAAAAGACATTAAAAGACTATAGAAATATGGTCTTTTTTTAAATACCTTAAATTGATAATTTAGATAAAATCATTAAACTAGCTAAATATTTTAGTTAGTAATTTTTTTTTAATGGAAAATAAACTTAAATTTAAAGTTTTAAAAACAAAATGAAAAGCAAGAGCAGGGGAGATAGAATTAAATTGAGTAAAACTTAAAACTCCAGTATTTATGCCAGTTGGAACAAAAGCTACTGTAAAATGAATTCCTTTAGATTTTTTGAAAGATACAAATTATCTTGGGACAGAAGATAGAATAAATTTAATTTTATCAAATACTTATCATCTTTTCTTGAGACCCTGAGAAGATTTAATACAAAAAATGGATGGGTTGCATAAGTGGGAAAACTGGGATGGATTAATTTTAACTGATTCAGGATGATTTCAAGTTTTTTCATTGTGATTAGGAGCAAAAAAAGAAGAATTAGCAAAAATTCAAGATGATGGAGTTTGGTTCAAATCACCAAAAGATGGTAGCAAACATTTTTTTAATGCAGAAAAAGTAGTTGATATTCAATCAAAATTATGATCTGATATTATGATGATGCTTGATGTTTGTTCTCCTGTAGAAAATATTTCAAAAGAAGAAGTTGAAAGACAAATGAATATTACTCATAGTTGGGCAAAAAGAGCCTATGAATATTTTATGCCAAAATATAATGAAATAAGATGAGTTTTGTTTCCTATAGTTCAAGGTGGATTATACAAGGATTTAAGAGAAAAATCAGCTACATACTTAAGTAATTTTGCATTTGATGGAATAGCTATTTGATGACTTTCAGTGTGAGAAACAAAATGAGAAATGGAAGATATTTTATCTCATACTACAGATTTTTTACCAGAGGATAAACCAAGATATCTTATGTGAGTTGGAACTCCTGAAGATTTGATTATGTGAATTAGAGAGTGAGTAGATATGTTTGATTGTGTTTTACCTACAAGACTTGGAAGGCATGGAACAGCTTTTTTTTCAAATGGAAACATAAAATTAAAAAATGCTTGTTATTTCGACGATAAGGCACCTATAGATAGTAAGTGCAAATGTTATGTTTGTCAAAATTACTCAAGGTCTTATTTACATCATTTAGTAAAAGAGAAAGAAATGCTTGGTTGAATTTTGATTAGTCTGCATAATATTGCTTATTTACATCAAATTGTAGAACAAGAAAGGAAAAGAATTTTGGAAGAATAAAATAAACTTGTAAATAAATTATCTTTTGTATATACTAGCTAAAATTTAATTTAAAATAATAAAATATGTGAAAAAAATTAGTAATTGTGGAATCTCCAGCTAAAGCAAAAACTATAAAAAAATATCTTTGAAAAGATTTTGAGGTTAAGGCTTCTGTAGGTCATATTGAAGATTTACCTCCAAGTAAATTGTGAGTAGATATTGAAAATAATTTTGAGCCAGAATATGAAATAATGAAATGAAAAAATAAAGTAGTTTCAGATTTAAAAAAACTTGTAAAGTCTCATGATGAAGTATATCTTGCAACCGATCAGGATAGAGAAGGGGAGGCTATTGCTTGGCATCTTACAAGAGTTTTGAAATTACCTCAAAATACTCCAAGAATATGATTTCATGAAATTACAAAGACTGCTATTCAAAATGCTATCAAAAATCCTTGAAATATAGATATGAACTTGGTTAATGCTCAACAGGCTAGAAGGGTGCTAGATAGACTTGTTTGATACAAGGTTTCACCTGTTTTATGGAAAAAAATAAGGATGTGATTATCTGCATGAAGAGTTCAATCTGTTGCAGTAAAATTAATTGTAGAAAGAGAAAATGAAATTAAAAATTTTAAATCAACTCAGATATGGGATTTACAAGCTAAATTAGAAAATTCATTATCTATAAAATTAGATAAAATTAAATGAAAAAAAACAGAATTTAAAACTGAAAAGAAAGTTTTAGAATTTTTAGAAAAAGTTTGAATTAATGTTTCTGATTTTGAAGAAACTACAAAAGATTTTAAAGTAACTGATTTACAGACAAAAAAAGTAAAAAACTTAATTTTTAATCAGTCTGTAAATTTTGAATTAATTGAAACTAAAAAAAGTAAATCAAAAAGAAAACCATCTGCTCCTTTTATGACTTCTACATTACAACAAGAAGCCTCAAATAAACTTGGTTGGTGAGTAAAACAAGTAATGCAAGTTGCTCAAAAATTGTATGAAAATGGTTTTATTACTTATATGAGAACAGATGATATAAGTTTGTCTGAACAAGCTATTAAACAAGCTGAAAAAGTTATTATTTCAGAATTTTGAAAAGAATACAGTAAACCTACTCAATATAAATGAAAATCAAAAAATGCTCAAGAGGCACATGAAGCTATAAGACCTACAGATTTATCAAAAAATGCAAATTCTTTATGAATTTCTGGACAAGAAGCAAGTTTGTATACTTTGATTTATAATAGAACTTTAGCAAGTCAAATGTCTGAAGCACAAATAGAAAATACTACTTACAATTTTTCTACAAATCATGATGATATTTGGATTATAAAATGAGAGGTAGTTAAATTTGACTGATTTTTGAAGGTTTATGGATGATGAAAAGATAATATTTTGCCTAAAATCAAAAAATGAGAAATATTAAAATCAGAACAGGTTTTTGCTAACCAAAAATGGACAAAATGACCTGCTAGATTTACTGAATCTTCTTTGGTTAAACAAATGGAAAGTTTATGAATTGGTAGGCCTTCTACTTATGCAGCTGTAATTTCAACTATTATTACTAGATGATATATTGAAAAAACTGATGATAAAAAACTTAAACCAACTGAAATTGCATTTATGGTTACAGATTTTCTAGAAAAACAATTTTGAGAAATGATGGATTATAAATTTACTGCAAAAATGGAAGAAAATCTTGATAAAATAGCTTTGTGAAAAGTGGATTGGGTGAAAATGATGAAAACTTTTTGGAATAAATTTAAAAAAAATATAGATGATGCGGATGAAGTAAAAAAAGAGGTTCAGCTTGTAGGTAAAAAATGTCCAGATTGTGGAGCAGATTTAGTTTATAAATTTGGTAGATTTGGTAAATTTATAGCTTGTAGTAATTATCCAGAATGTAAGCATAAAGAACAAACAAATGAAGAACAATCTACAGAAAAAGAGTTAAAAGAAAAATATGAATGACAAGAATGTCCTGCTGGATGAACTATAGAGATTAAAAGGTCAAGAAATGGATATTTTCTAGCAAGTAGTCTTTATCCAGAAGTAAAATGGGCAATGGCACCAGATGTCTTTGACTTAAACAAACAATATGGTGGAGAAAAATGTGATAAATGTGGAAAATGAACTATGATTGTAAAAAAATGAAGAAGATGATATTTCCTAGCTTGTGATCAATATCCAGAATGTAAAAATATTAAAAACTTAAAGATAGAGAAAAAAGAATAGCTACTTTGAAAAAAGTAGTTTTTAAAAACTGAAATTAAATTTTATATAATTTAAAATTACTATAGGAAATGATAGAAAAAGATTTTAATTCAAAAAAAGATATTATTTTTACAGATAAAATAATAATATGAAAAAAAACTAAAAATAAGCTTAAAGAAGTTTTAGAAGTAACTTATGAAATTGAGAAATATAATTCTTCAAATATACCAAATAACTATTTTAATACTTTATTAGAAGTAGCAAATGATTGATTTGGAATTCAAATGTGATTAGAGGATATAAAAAATCATATCTATAAAAGTGATGAAGTGTTTTTATTGAAAATAAATTGAGCAATAATTTGATTTTCTTCTATATCAAATTTAGATAATTTTATTTATAGATTTTGAACTGTTATAAAAAATAAATATCAGAATAATTGATTATATACTATTTTAAATCAAGTTATTTTTAATAAATCTAAGAAGTATTTTGTAAGAACTCAAAATCAAAATGTAATAAAAGCTTTACAAGATTCTTTTGATTTAGTTTTATATTGAAAAGAAGCTTTAATATCTTTGGAAAAAGAATGATTGACAAAAAATAAAATTTCTAAATTTATGTTAAAACAATGAGATAAAGAAGAAACTTTATGTGAAAAATGAATATTTAATTGAGTTTATGGTTGAAAAATGTGAGATAAAACAAGAGTAGATTATATTGATGATAAATTTTATTCTTGATTTAATTCTGAAAAATGAGATAGTTTATTAGTAATTTATATGAATAAATATTAAAATATGAAAAAAATAGAAGAATGAATTTATTTAAAAGATTCTTGAAAAACTTGAAATACAACTACAATTATGGTATGAGTTCATGGTAATGAAAAAAGTGGAATAGATGCCATGAATAGCCTAAAAAATAAATTAAAAATTACATCTTGAAAAGTATATTTTATTTATGCTAACTTGAAAGCAATTGAACAAAATGTCAGATTTACAGAAAAAAATCTCAATAGATGTTTTTTAGAAAATATTTCTTGATATTCTTATGAAGAGAAAAGAGCTAAGCAAATAATTAAATACTTAAAACAATCTGATTTTCTTCTTGATATTCATAATACTATCAGTTTTAATAACTCATTAGAAGTTTTAATTACAGAACATAAGGAATATGTAAAATATTTTCCAATTACAAAAGTTATTACAAATATAGATAATGTTCAAAAATGATGAAGTGATGGTTATGTAGATAGTCAATGATGAAAATGATTTTGTCTTGAGTGTGGTAGTATAAATTTTTGAGATAAAACTAAAAGTTATGAAACTGCAAAAATATGAATTACTAATTTTCTTAAATTAACAAAAAATATTGATTGAGAACCAGAAATATTTGATAATAAAAAGGAACTAATGCATATGGATTATGTTTATAGAACCAAAACAAATAATTTTATCTTTAGAAAAGATTTTGCAGATTTTGAATTTATAAAGAAATGAGAACTTATTTGAATAGATTGAGAAGAAAAAATTTATACTACTTTTGATTCTATAATAATGTTTGCTCGTAAAAGAGATAAATCTTGAGAAGAGACATTTTATATTTGACATAAGATAAGTTAATGAAATTATTATCAAAACAATTTTTTTCTTTTGATTCAGAGATAGTTGCTAAAAATTTGGTTTGAAAAACAATTCAGGTATGAAATAAAAGAGGCATAATTATAGAAACTGAAGCCTATAAACAAGATTGTGATCAAGCATCTCATGCTTTTTGAAAGAAAACTACAAGAAATGCTCTTATGTATGAAACTTATGGTTTTGTATATGTTTATTTAATTTATGGTATGTATTATTGTTTAAATTTTACTACAGATAAAAACAAAGCTGGGGCAGTATTGATAAGATGAATACAAGATATTCAAACTAATAAAATTTATGATGGATGTGGAAAGGTTTGTAATTATTTTCAAATAGATAAAAAGTTTAATGGATTAGATTTACAAAATAATGATAAAATTAAAATTTATGATAATTGAATTAAAATAAAAAATATTAAAGTAGCTACTAGAAAATGAATTTCAAAAGCAACAGACAAATTATGGAGATTTATTTGAGAAATATAAAAAATTATTTCAAGTATTTGTATTTATTTGTTGTCTGTCCTGCATTATTTTTTGCATAATGAATTTTTCCATCTGTTCAGTGTAAATAAAACCAATAATTATTTTCTTTTGAATAAATTACTGATTTGATGCTACCTAAAGTTGGATTTCATACAGGTGTTGGTGGTAATCAAATATTTGCTCTTGTGTTATATTTGTTTGATTTATTTTGTAAATATTTGTTAAACATATACTTGCTACAGTTCTTTGAAGTAATTTTTAATCCATAGCATAGAGTCCAGTCTGCTCATATTTTCCAATTATTTTTGTATCTTCTTATTAAAATATTTGCAACATATGGCTTATTCTGTATATTTCTTTCTTCTTTTTGAACTATACTAGAAAGTATTAAAATTTGATATTTCGTTAGATTATATTTATTTTTCCAGTTTAATTTTTTAGTTTTTTTAATAAAATTTTTGATAGCTGTTTTAATTAAAAGTTGAGGAAATAGACTAGATTTTAAATCTGATTTCTTAAAAAAATAAGTATCTGGATATAAAAAGCCTTCAAGAGAACTAAGTTTTCAAAATTCTTTTAAAAAAGGATAATTATTTTGAATATTTTTTATAAATTGTTTGTTTGTCATTAAATTAAGGAAGATTTGAGATATTTGTTTGTTTTTTATGTAATTAGCTATATCAAATTTTGTCCATCAAGGTAAAATAGTAAATTTTACATATTTAATTCTAGGTCATTTTTGTAATTGATAAAAAAATCAAGTTAAACTTTCTCATGAAAAATAGTATATTCAGGTTTTAATATTATTAATTTTATGAAAATAAGTGTAAATTTTTAAATCTAAACAATTATTTATTATTTTTTTATTACAAAGTTGATTTCTCACAGTAGTTAAATTATCACCTTTATTGATTTTAAACTCATTAGTTGATATTTTAATATTTTTTAAATTTTGATATTCATAATATTGATAAAATCATAAAATTATGAAACATATCACAAGTATTTTTAATATTTTACTTTTCTTTCACATTATCTTAACGAAAACTTAACAAATAAATATTATTATAACTATGACAAGTTAAAATTGTTTATACTTGTTGATTTATAGTTTAAAAAATCTATTATTCAAACACATTTTTTAATTATTAAAATGAAATTCTATGAGAAAAAGTATATTTATACTTACTTTAGTTTTGTGAGTAAGTTCGTTAGCTGGTTGTAATTTACAATCAAAAACAACAGATAATAAAACAAAAACAACTGTAAATTCTACAGAAACTAAAGCTAATACAGCAAGTAGTAGTTTAGATACTACAAATATAACATTATACATTGATAAAAATTGTGAAACTGCTTGAGTTCAACAATGTAATCCAAAAGTTTGGGAACAACAATTTGGAAAATTATTATGAAAAAATAATAAATTAAATATAGTTTATACTAATACGAGTATAGCTACTAGTCTTAAAAAAATAGTTCCTACAACTCCTGTATTATCTATACCAAAAGATAAAGTTGCATTATTTGGTCAAGCTGCATCACAAATAACTGCAAGTGGAAAATTGAGTAATTGAGTTTATTATGTTTCTTTATATGGATGGATAGCTTGAGAAGAAAATCTATGTAATGATGGAAAAGATAATAATGGAAATGGTTTGATAGATGCAAAAGATCCTAGTTGTTATAAAATGACAGTATTAACTAGTTCAAAATGTAAAGAACAATATTGTTCAGATCAAGCATATAAAAGTATGTTTATGTGATATCATGTTAATGTTGTAGATTATGATACACCTCAAGGTAAAAAATTATATAATGAATTAGTTAAAAAGAACTGAAGTCAAACATTACCAACTTTCTTAATGAATAAGAAACACAGTTATCTTAATCAAATGAAACAATTTGTAAAAGAAGTAGATTTAGATTGAGAAAAATATCAAATAAATATTCCTCAATTTAAGTATAATCCAGCTATAGAAGCTTGTTCTACAAATTGTAATGCATCACCAGCTTGTAAAAAATTATTATCTTGTAATAAGACAGATAAACCAAAAGTAGAATTATTTGTAATGGCTTATTGTCCTTATGGAACACAAGCTGAAAAATGAATATTAGGTGTTAGTAAATTGTTAAAATGAAAAATTAATTTTTCTGTTAAATTTGTCGATTATGATATGCATGGTAAAAAATCAATTGATGAAGATACATTACAACATTGTATTCAAAAAGAAGAACCTACAAAATATGATACATATTTAACTTGTTTCTTAAAAGCTTGAAAAACTCAAGAATGTAGAAAAGAAGCTAAATTAAATATGAATAAAGAAAATACTTGTATTAAAGCAACTGATAAAAAGTATAATGTTATAAAAGATTTTAATGATAAATCTACTTGGGTAAGTTGACAATTTCCAAGATATGAAGTTAATGAAGATTTAAATAAAAAATATGGTGTTCAAGGTTCTCCTACTTTGGTAATAAATTGAATGAAAGTTCAACCTCAAAATAGAAGTCCTCAAGCTTATTTGAATATTATATGTTCAGCATTCAAAACTAAACCAGCTGAATGTAATAAACAAGTATCAAACAAAGGTTATGATCCAATGTTTGGATGGACAAAAAGTGGTAAAGCTGCACCTGCTTGAAGTTGTGGTAAATAATAAAAACTTAAACTCTCTTTATGGGAGTTTTTTTATTTGTCTTTATTTTATTTTGAAAATATGTATAGTTATAATCATAGTTTTTAAATATTAATTAAACAAAAGTGTATATATTTATATGAATATTGAGTTTCATTATATTAGTTATTTTACATGAAATGGGGCATCTTGTAGCTGCAAAAAAGATGTGAGTAAAAGTTTATGAATTTTGATTATGAATTCCTCCTAAAATAAAAACTTTATGGACCGATAAGTCTTGAACAAAATACACATTAAATGCTTTACCATTATGATGATTTATTAGACCAAAATGAGAAGATTTTCAGTCAGACTCAGAAATATACGATAAAGACTCATTTCATGCGCAAGCCTTTCGGAAAAAAGTAATAATTCTTTTATGATGAGTTTTTATGAATTTATTAATTGCTTTTGTTTTATTTTTTATTACATTTTGGGTTTGAATTAAACCTGTATTTATAATACCAGATAGTGCAAATAATTTTCATTCTACTAGTTATTTATTTCCAACTACATCTTTTGCTCAAAAAGTATGATATATCAAACCTTATCAAGCTCAACCATTAAAAGTAGATTGAATTATAAAACAAGATAATACTCTTACTTCACAGATAAATATTCAAACTTGAGATATTATTACAACAATTTGATGACAAAAGGTAAATACAAAAAATGCTTGAAAATTATTATCTCAATATTTATGAAAACAAGTAGAAATATGAATTAAAAGATGAGAGAAAAATATAACTTATACTTGAAATTGTTCTAAAAATGGATGTTTGTTATGAGTTTTTTATTCTTCTCCAAGACAAATACAAAACTTACATTTATCTTTTATGCAAGCTATCGAAGCTGCCTGACATGAGATAATAGCTGAAACAAAAATGACTTTTGATGGATTATGACTTCTTTATCATAAACTAACAAATGGTCATGTAAAAAAAGCTTTAAGCACTATGTCTGGGCCAGTTGGAGCAGTGGCAGTATGAAAATATATACTTTCAATTTGAATTTGGGAATATATTGCTTTCATTTGAAGTATTTCATTAGCATTAGCAATTTTTAATATTTTACCTATTCCTGCACTTGATGGATGAAGAATTTTAACTACTGCAATTATGCATATTTTCAGACTTAAACCTAAGAGTTATTTAGTAATAGAAAATTACATATCTATATTCTTTTTTATAATTTTGATGTGATTATGATTATATATTATGTATTTAGATTATTTAAGATTTTATTAAAAAGACCTTTTTAATCTCTTTTACCATAGTTTCAAAATATTTTTTATAATTTACATTATTTAATTTTTTTCATTCAAGAAAATAGTTTATACTATTAAATCATCATTTCATACTCATAAGATAATCTAAATTTATTCATTCATTTAATAATTTATTTACATTTTGATATGCATTGTAATAAATTGCTTCTTTAAAAATGAATTTTTCTCATCATAAAGGTGTAAATCTATAAAATCTTTGAAAATACTTTTCTGTCTTTTCTTTTGAAAATCATTTACAAGATAAAATCTTATACATTTCATTAAATTTTTCTTCAATAGTTCATTTTTTCATCAAAACATTGTAAACTTTGTGATAATATGGATAATAATCTCAATAGTCTATAATTTGATTTCAATAAAAGTATTCATTATACAAAGCCAATCATTCCTCTAATTCATTTTTATCTGAAAATTGATAAATAAATCATATATTTTTTTGCATATTATCAAATCTAATAAAATGAGTCATTTCATGAAAAAATAAAGTTATTATTTCTTGTAAGTTATATTCTTCTTTTTCTGGTATTTTTATAGTAAATTTATTTACAGCAAAATTCGGATAATTTCAAATTTTAAATTCAATTTTATCAAAAAAACTTTCTGCTTTTGAAATTAATTTTTTAAAATCATTTTTCATAATTTTTATTTGATAACTTGAATTATATTTTGGTAAAGGTCATATAATTTTAATCTCATTAGATTTAATTCAATAAATCTTTTTAGAAAAAAAATCATAATTGGGTAGTTTATCTAAAAGTTTCCACTTTGAATTTATTTTATTTGCCTCTATATCAAAAGATTCTAAAAGTAAAGTATTTTTTGCTAAACTATATTCTATTTCTTGTTTAAATAATCCATTTTTATTATTTTTTGAAATCTGATTTAAATTTTTATTATATTGATTAACTAATTTATTTAAATTTTCTTTATCTTCTTGTATTTTTTCCATTTTACTAGAAAATGATGGAAACATTCATCTATGAAAAATTTTATCATTCCAATGTTTATAACAAACAAAACAGATTTTATATCTTTGTATTTCTTCTAAAATTGACAAATCAATATTTTTCATTATATTTTCAGTATAATCTTTTAAAATTTATATACTATAATGAAAATATCTGAAAATTGAATAGAAAACTCTAATAAAGATTTAATAAATGAATATCAAAAATTAAAAGAATTATATCCAATAATTAAATGATGATTATTTAAATATGAAAATTGAGTAAATACAAGTATATTTTTTAGATTTTTATGATATAAAAAAGAAGAGTTTTCACAGTTTGATGCTAAATATATTTTAGAACATGGAGATAGGAAAATTAATTTATTGATTAGAAAATTAGAATGAATTAAAAAAGAAATACAAAAAAACGATTTACAAGGTAAAATATTTTACAATAAAATTGAAAATATTGTAAATTATTTACATTATGTAAAAGCTGGACTTATTTTTGAAACAGAAAAAGCCTGAAAAGATATAAATTGAATGGAAGATTTAAAAGAAAAAGCATTACAAGAATTGGAAAAATATAATACAATTTTATATTGAGAAAGTTTACTTACAAAACCTGAATGGACTGAAAAAATATATGCAAAAGTGTTTTCTCTTTATCATAATAACAAATGAAACAGAGCTTGATTAACATCACAAGAGAAATCAACAATAACAAATTTTTTAAATAAATTATCAAAGCATGTAAAAAATAAGAAATTATCTGTATCAAATATGAATGAAATTTTAGAAAAAGAAATTTGACCTCAAACAGAAAAAAAAGATATTTTAAATAAAAAACTTTCAGTTCAGCAAGCAAAAAAAATATTTGAGTTAGTTTTAGAAATTTATAGCAAGATCTTTTGAGTTAAATTTTCACAAGAAATAACAATTGAAAATAGAAACTCTGTATCTGTAAATTTTGAAAAATTACAATTAATTGATAAAGAATATACTATATATCACATTATCAAACTTATTTCTCATGAAGTTGAAAAACATATTACAAAATATAAAAATATGGAAAAAAACTTTGATAAAATACAAGAACCACATGCTGAAATGGAAGAATCAACTGCAGTTATTTTTGAAAATATAGTTTTAGAAAATAAAATTCCACTAGTTAGTAAAATGGTGCCTATTACAATTTCAGGAGAACTTTTTGATAAGGAAAAAGATATAAAAAATTTTATATCAGCTTATTTGAAGCTTTTATGAGATGATACATCTATGGTAGATAAAAGATTTCAAAGGATTAAACAATGATATCCTTATTATAAAAAATGAGCTTTGAGAAAATGAGTAGTTTATTCTACTTGAATACCAAAAGTTATGGAATTTATTAAAAAATGAGAATCAAAAAAATTATTTTTGTGAGCTTTTTCTTATAATACTTTAAAAAATACACAAAATATTGAAGATTATTTTCAAACTATAGTTTATCCTGTTTTGCTTGCAGAAGTTCTAAAATATATTATCGATAATGATTTAATTGATGAAATTTTAAATTGAAAAGCTATCGCAACTAAAAAATTAATTAAGCATTTACAAAAAAAATACTGACAATTTGGAATTGATATAGAACAAGAAATATCTAAACTAAATAAATTAAAAAGAGAAAATAAGGATAAAATTCCTGAAATTCAGTGAAATACTAGAGAAAGAATTATTGAAATTTTAGATACTATAAAAAACTAATGTCATTTATAACTTACCTTTGAAATTTAGACCAAATAGATATTAATAAACTAGAAGAAAGCAAAGTTTCACAAACAATAAAACAATACCAAGAACAAATTTATAAAAAGCTTATTCAAGATTTGGATTTTTCTTTTAAACATAAAGAATATAAAAAAATTTTAATACAAGTTCCATTTGATCATATTAGATGATTTTTAGAAATTTTAAAACAAGAAAAACAAAATAGTATTTTAAGAAATTCTGATGTAGAAATAGTTCAAATAAATCATTTTAAAATAGCAAATGAAGATAATATTTCTCAAACTTATGAAAAATATTTTGATTATATAACTAATTTTGATAGATTTATAGAGATTTTTTCTACTTGAAAAGAAATGGAAACTTTTGCAAAAAATGAAAATCATAGAAAAGAAGTATCACAAGCTTTTGCTGATTTTATGAAGAAACTTTTATCCTGGATAGTAGAAAATCCTAAGTTAAAAACTTACTTTCCTTCACAAGAACAAGCAGATTTAGAAAATATGTCTTTGGAAGATTTTTATAAACTTTATATGAAAGCTTCTAGTTTGGATTGGGAGAAAGCTCAGCTTGCAAATGAAGAATTGGTAAAGCTTTTTAGAGAATATGATTATATAAAAATAGTTTGAGAAAATGCAAACATAAGTTTTTCTATTAAATGAATGTGAGCAAGAAACTCTGTAATAAGATGAAATTATCCAGGTTGTGAAGTATTTTCTGCACCAGTAAAAAATGGAGTAGATGGTTGGATTTACTATCCAAATGAAACTTATTTTAAATTTAGTTGAGATACTGCAAAATGACTTTATTTTGAATTTAAAAATTGAAAGTTAATTGATTTTGATATCAAAGATGATATTATAAATAAAGAGGAAATAAAACAAAGATTTCTTGAAAAATTTGATGAACAAGAATGAAATAGGTATTTATGAGAACTAGCTTTTGGAACAAATCCTTATGTACCAGTTGGTGTAAAACACAAACTTATAGGAGAAAAAGCTTTTGGTATGCACTTTGCACTATGAAGATGTTATAAATATCCAGAAGTAAACAATGGAAATGAAAAAGCTAGCATACATTGGGATGCTATCAGAACATTGAAAGATGATGTAAAAGTTTATTTTTGAAAAGAAAATTGAGAAGAAATATTGGTAATAGACAATTGAATTTATAACAAAGAAATTTGTCCTAGATTGTATAAGTTTAGCCTAATATAACTCAAAAGTTTCTTTTAAATAATCTGATTCAATAGAATTTATAGCAAGTACATATATTTCATTTTTGTGTGGTTTTGATAATATTTCTTTTATTTTTTTATCTCTGTTTTCCCAAATTTCAGAATTTTCTATATTTTTATGCAGTTTATTTACCAAATCAAAGGCTTTATATTGTTTTTTTTGTGTTTTAAGAGTTTCTTTTCATCTTACTTGTAAATTATCATACAAATATACATTGGACAATGTTCAATTTTTTAGTAGTCATGATAGATATTTTGAAAAATCATTTATTTTTTCATCCAAAGCATCATATTTTAATCAAAAGATTAAATTTATTTTTTTTCATTTAAAATAGTTTTGCAACAATTTTATAAGTCATTGAAAAGAATTAATTTCTGAAATATGATCTATCAAAAATATATTTCCATTTTTTTCTACCAAATCCATTCTTCCAAGTCATCTTGGAAAAGTAATATCTTTTAAGTTTATATCTAAATTTAGTATCTCAACTAACAAAGACAATATAGCTAATATACTTGAAGCAGGTTTATAAAAACCATTGAAAGAAAGTTTATAATTTTTTATATCATTTTTATCAAAACTTTTATTATCATAAAAAACAATTTTTTCAATATTATCTAGTTTATCTAAATCAATATCTAAATCTTTATTTACTGCTAAAAATAGTTTAAAATTTTTATTTTCATATTTTTTTAAAACTTCAAATAATTTTTCATAAACTTCTTTTGAATTTACATTTAAAATTATATTACTAGAAAATTTATCTTGATAATGTGTATTTTCAAAAATGAGTTTTAATTTAGCTTTTATAAGCTCATCATAAGATTTTATTAAAACATCGTCTATGTGTTCTAAAAAAACATTGGTTAAAATAGCAATATCTACTTTTTTGGTTCATATTCAAATTCAAGGAACTTTACAAAAGGCATTGTTTATATCTGTTTCAGCAATATAATAGTCAAAATTGAAAAAATCTTGTAAAATAGCAAATTTAAAAGGACACCAAGTATTTATACTATGATACAATTTGTACAAATCTTTTCAACTTTTAAAATATTTAGTTTCATTGTTCTCTTTTACTTTTAAAAACTCTGAATTCACAACTAAAGAATTTTTTACCAATTCATCTATAAACATAGACATAGAGGTTTTTCATTTACTTCAAGTAATAAGTATTTTTTTCATTATTCCAAATTTAATAAATCTAAATATTTTTCTCTAATAAACTCATAATCTTTTTTAAACTGTTCTCAATCACTATTTTCCAATCTAATAAATCCAACTCTTGAAAATCATTCTTTTGAAGGTCAAATTTCTTTTCAAATATTTTTTTCAAGTAATTTAATTTGGTCCAATGATGAAAGTTTTTCTATATTTCAAACAACTTCTTGATTAAACTCTTTTAAAATTCATCTTTTTTCTGGATAAATAGCCCATACAGCATAGTTTGTTAAGATTTTATTTTCCAAAAATCAAGGTTTATAGTTATCAAAAGGTAAATCTAATAAATTTATGTTGTAAGTTTTATCATACATATCAAGTCTAAAACCTCATATTCTACCATTTAGTTCAATAGTTTTAAAAATTCATTTACTTGTAAATTTAAACTCATGATGAACAAATGTATTTTTTATATCCAAAGCTTTTACATTTTTTTCTACAAAATCTTCTAGTTTTGCTAAATCTAACTTTTTATCTGTTTCATAGCTAATAACTCTTGAAATATTACAAAAATCATCGATTCATATATCTATTCCAAATTCCAAAAATATAGGTTTTGCTAAGTAAATATTTTGTTCAACATCTACAAAATAATCAACGGACCAAGCATTTCCATCTATAAATTCTTCTATTAAAAAATTTTCATTTTCATAACCTGCACTTTCTCAAATCCTTTTTAAAACTTCTCTATAATCTTTTACATAATTTTGTAATTCATCTTTATTTTGAATAATTTTCACTCATCTTGATTGTGCTGCACTTACAGGCTTTACAACTGCTGGAAAATCAAAATCTATATCAGTAGATAAATCATCCAAGCTAGTTTCCAAAAAATTTACTGTAATACTTTTATCATAATTCAAAAGCAAATTTCTTTGTAAATCTTTGTTTGTAAAAGCAAGATAGTTTGTAGTATAAGTTTGATTAAAATATTTTTTCATTTCATTTACCAAAGGTATTGCATGTTCTTCAAAAGTATGAAAAAAGGTATTATTTGTATAAATTTCTTCAACTTTTTTTATTAAATCTTCTTCTGTATTATATCCATATTTAAAAACACCATCATCTAACTTTTCATCTTTTACATCCTTTACAAAAATATATGTTTGTATTCATTTAAAATATAATTCTTGAAAAGCTTTTTGATAATATGGATGGTACCTAAAGTTTTTATCATAAATAATTACTAATTTTTGCATTTTTTATTGTTTGTAATATATTAAATTTATTTATTTTTAGCTTAAAATTTGAAAATTTCAACTATAAATTATAGTTTGTAAATCAAATTCTTTTAAAAAATCTTTATCATGTGAAATGAAAAATATTAAATTTCCTTGTGAATAATCTTTAATAAAATTATATAATTTAGTTTTCAATATTTGGTCTAAGGCACCACCAGCTTCATCTAAAAAAACTATGTTTGGCTTATGAATAAATGCCTTGATAATACTAACTCTTTCTTTTTCTCATCAAGAAATACTTACTATTTTTTTATTTAAAATATTTGTAATTTGAAAATAATCTATTAAATAATTTATTCGTTTTTTATCTTTTGTGTTTTTTCAAATAAGAAAGGGTAGTTCTAAATTATCTTTTACAGTTAAATCTAACAAACTATAATCTTGAAAACTAAATCAATTACTTTTCCTATATTTTATGATATTTTTCCAAATATTCTTTCAATCTAAAAATATCTCTCATTCTGTAGTTTCGATATATCCACCTAAAATTTTTAGTAATGTAGTTTTTCCACTTCCTGAAGGTCAGTATATTCCAACAATTCATTTTTCTACATCAAAAGATATATTTTCAAACAAATAGTTGGCATTTAATTTGTATCAAATACTTTTTATACTTAGCATTATATTTAGTATTTTATAAAAAATCTTTAGCTTTTACACTAAAGACTATGTTTTTTACCTTTTTTCTAGAATTCAATCTACTAATCCATATTCTACAGCTTCATCAGCAGTAAACCAATTATCTCTATCTACATCTTTTTCTATTTGTTTAAGTGTTTTTCATGAATGTTTAGCTAAGATTTTATTTAATCTAGTTTTTGTTCTTAAAATATGTTCAGCTTGTATAGCAATATCTGTAGCTTGTCATTCAGCTCATCAAAGAGGTTGATGAATCATTACTTCTGAATGTGGAAGAACAAATCTTTTTCATTTTGTTCAAGCTGTAAGTATAATACTTCACATACTAGCGGCTAAACCTAATCAAATTGTTACAATATCGCATTTTACATATTGCATGGTGTCATACACTGCCAAACCTGCAGTTACATGCCCACCAGGAGAATCTACATACATTATAATATCTTTGTTTGGATCTTTACTTTCCAAATATAAAAGTTGAGCTATGATACTTTCACTCATTTGAGAATTTACTTCTCCTGAAAAAAATATAACTCTATCTTCCAAAAGTCTTGAAAATATATCTGATGTTTTTACTCATAAGTGAGTTTTTTCTGTAATATATGGAACAACTGTCATTTTTTATTTTAAAATAATTTTATAAAAGTTTTTTATTTATAATTAAATTACTTACTTCATCAAGTAAAAACTAATTTAAAATTTGTATACTTTCTTTTTTAAATTCATAAATAATATCTTTTCTTTCTGAAATTAGATGCACATTAACTCATTTTTTTCATAATTCTTCTAAATTATCTAGTACTGAATAAGCTGGATTCATAAAATAAAAATCATTATCTACTTCTAAATGATTTGCTATACCAAAATCAGATGTAGTATCTCACATTCCTCATAGTATCTTTTTTATTTTTCCTGTATTTTTTAAAATTTCTATAAATTCATACTTTGATTTATGATTCCATAAATTATAAACATATTGTTCTTTTAAGTTTTCATAACTAGAGAATCAAAATATTTGTTTTGTATATTTTTCTCATATATTTTTTCAAATATAATTTTTCAGTAAATCCAAATATATATCAAATACAAACCTTGAAGCTCAAGATACAAACATAAAATTATCTCATTGTAGTAATATTTCTTTAATTTTTGAAAATGAAAATCTATAAGGATTAACTTTTTCTTTCATATAAAAACTATCTTTCAAATACAATAAATAATTATCCCAACTTATTAAATTATGGTATTTATAGATAATTACAAGTCCTGCATTTAAGTAATCTCAAAAGTTTATTTTTTTATTGTAAGCATCATTTTCAAGTTCTTTAAATAAAACATAGTCATCTAAAAAATGCTTATAAATATTTAAGTCTAATTTTTGTAATTTCTCTAATCTAATATATTTTATAAAAAGTGAAAAAGCTTCTTGAATAAGTGTTCATCTAAAAAAAGTTCCATCTAAATCAGATATAAAATAGTTTCAATTTGGTAAATTATCTATTTTTTCTTTATATTTGGGTTCATTTTCATAATCAGTTTTAAGCTCAAATCATATAGTTTCCAAAATATCTATCTTTCATTTAGAATTTTTAAATATTTTGATAGCATTTTCCAAAGATGTATTCATTTAAGTTATTTAATTAATAAAACTTATCTTGTTATATAAAAAAGTAGTTGTTTGTAAATACAAAATATATATTGAAATACTGATTTAATGTTCTATACTTCTTGCATATTTATATTTTTATATAAAAAATGGAAAGAAAAATAATAATTTGAGATTTTAGCTGAATACAAAATTATCTTTTTGATATAAGAAAAAATAAATCAGCTACAAAAAGACTAAAATGAAGAAGTGTTTTTATAGAAATGCTTTTGGAAAAAATAAAAGAAGAATTAAAAAATAAATTATGAAATTGTGAAGATTATTTAGTTTCTTGATGAAAATTTATTTTACTTTGTGAAAATTTTAATGAATGAAATTTTAATAATTTAAAAAAATATATTGAAACAAAACTTTTTAAGCAATTTTATGGAGAGTTAAAAATTATATTTTGATTAGCAGATTGGAAAGAATGAAAAAGTTTTAAAGATGCTTTGAATCAAGCTTATGAAGAAGTTGAAAAAAATAAATTAAGATCATTTGAAACTGTGTTGATTGAGAGCAGATGAGAAAATCAGATGAGTTCAGATGAGAATAAAAGATGGAATGAAAAAATGTTTGTTTTTTGAAAGTGAGAAAATGATAATTGATTTGAAGAAAATAGGTGACCAGATAAAGTTTGTAAATTTTCAAGAGATAGGTTGATTGATAAAGATATGACTAAAATAATCCAAGAAGAAATTTGAAAAGATTTTTTTGATGAATCTGACAAATGAATAAGTTATGAAGCTTGATTGGATTTATTGATTACAAAGGGGATTATAAAAGATAAATTTGCAAAAGAAGAAAATAAAAAAATTAAATTGTTTCAAAATAAGGAAAAAGAAGATAAAAATGATGGTTTTGAGATAAATTTAAAAAATATAAAATATAAAGAAAATTATTTTAAATGAGTACCTGTTTTTGAAAAAGATGAAATAGAACTTTATAAAAAAGATTTTTCAAATTTATGAGATATTAAAGAATGAGATATAAAACCTTTTGATGTATTAGCTACAAAAATTGTTGAAGTTGGAGATAAAGATTGAAATAAAAAAATTGTAAAATGATTTAATAAACTTGCAGTTTTAAAATGATTTAATAAACTTGCAGTTTTAAAATGAGATATTGATAATTTATGAGAAACTTTTCAATTTGGTTTGAAAGAGAATGATTATAAAAGAAATTATGAAAAATTATCAACTATTTTAGATAATTTTTGGAAAAAAGAATTATATAATTTTATTGAAAGTAATGAAAAATATAAAAATAAACTTTATGTAGTTTATGCTGGATGAGATGATTTTGTAATTTTATGAAGATGGGATTTGATAATTAAGTTTTATAAGGATTTATTAAGGTTGTTTAAAGAAAAAATTAAGAAAAATAATGAAATTATTGAACTATTAAAAGATAAATATTTAGAAAAAGATCCTGAACTTGTTTCAGGATGACAAAAAGCAAAAATAAGTTTTTCTTGAGCAATAAACTTATTTTGAGCACATGATACATTCTTTACAGTTGTGAAACAAACAGAAGAATTACTAAAAGAAGCAAAAGATAAGGATGAAAAGATAAAAAATAAAGTAAATATTTTTAGGCAAATTGTAGAAAATAAAGAATTTATAGAATTATTTGAAGAAGCAGAAAAATTTTATAGTAAATTTGTAAAAACTGATATTGTTTCAGTCTGAACTTTAAGATTTTTGCTTGATATAGGAAAGAAAATTAAATTAGAAGATGAAGTTAAAAATTGAAAAGATGAAAATTGAAATAAAAAAGAGTTCTTTGAATATTGATTGTGGAAAAGTGAGTTATATTATCATTTGTGAAGAAATTATTGAGGAGATGACAGATGATGAAAGCAGAAGATTTCAGAAGATAAAAAGGAAAAAGTAGAGTTTAGAAAATATATAGATTGAATGTTATTGAAAAATGAAATTACAGAGTTTAAAAGTTTAATTGATTGAAATGATGATTTATTTAAAGAAAATAAATGAGAAAAGTTGATTGTTATGATGCACTTAGTGCTTTATTGGAGAAGAGATAAAAATTAAAATTTATTTGTTAAGTTAAAAATTATGATAATTAAAAAAAATAAGATTTCACAAATAGAATATAATGATTTAATATTAGAATCTTATATTATTTGTAAAGATAGAAAAAATAAAAAAAGTCAGGAATATAATAAAATTCAAAAATGATGTGATTTTTTAAAATTTTATATGGGTGAAAATTATAATGAATTTAATTGAAAAGATATATTAATAAAATTTGTTTGTAAGTGAAAAATATTACAAGTAAATGATATTATATTACTTGATAAAAATACTATTATGAAAATTTATTGAAATAATGTAGACTATTCTACAGAAAATTCAAACTTATTTGAAAAAATAGCAAAAGAGATAGTAAAACTATTTAAATGGTGAAATTTAACTATAAATAAACTTAGACAATATTATCAAAGTGTTGTAAATCTTTATAATGCTTATGAAAGAAAAAATGAAGAAGATTTTAAAGTAAATGAATTAAAAACTGATTTTAATTTATTACTTGCAAAAATAAATTATGATATAAAAAGACAAAGTTCTAAAGTTCCACAAGAAATGTATGATTTTGTAAAGTTTAATAAAGAAAAAGTATTTGAAAATAATGATAAGGTAAAAGAAAACTTTAAAATATTCAGAAAACATTTTGAAACAATTGTTGCCTACTCAGTTTGAGTTCTTAAAAAGAATTAATTATCTTATAAAATTATTTTAATTATTAATCATAAAAATTATGTTAGAAATAAAAAAGTACAATGTTTACATTATTCCAAAAACAGGTTTACATATAGGTACTTGAAATGCAAATATTTGAATAGGTGAAATGGATAATCCTATAATAAAAGATAAAGAAGGTTTTCCTTATATTCCAGCAAGTAGTTTAAAATGAAAACTTAGAAGTTTATATGAATTAAAAACTTGAAAAATTTGACCTAAATGATGAGCTTTTGAGTTTGATTGAGAAAATTATGATGAAATTAGTATGTTTTTTTGAAAGTCAGGAGATAAAAAAGATAATTTAGAAAATCTTTGACCAACAAGATTTATATTTAGAGATTTAAAAATTGCTAAAAAAGATGATATTGAAAAAGTAGAAATAGAAAGTTTCAAAGAAGATGATTTATATACTAAACAAGATTATAAAACTTGGCAAAATGAGTGAGATCTTTTAACAGAAGAAAAAACAGAAGTTTCTATAAATAGAAAAACTTGAACAGCTTGAAGTGGACAATTTGCTCCTAGGCCAGTTGAAAGAGTTTTTGCTTGAACTGTTTTTAAATGAGAATTAGTTGTAAGATTTTTTTGAAAACCAGATAAAAATTTTGAACAAGGAAATTTTAAAAAGTTTTGAGAAAATTTAAATGAATTTAAAAAATTACTTGAAGATGATTATTTAGGATGAATGTGAACAAGAGGTTCAGGACAGATTGAAGTTATTTTTGAAGAAATAAAATAATTTATTATTTAAAATAAGACTATGCAAAAATTTAATGTTGAAATAGAAACTTTATCACCAATTCATATTTGAAATGGGAATTATCTATCTTTGCTTGATTTTTTAGTAATAGAAGCAGATGAGAACTATTTTGTTTACAAATTTAATCAAAATAAGTTAGTTAGAAATTTATCAGAAAATTTACAAAATGAATATCTAGAAGTTTTAGAAAAAAATGATTTTATAGAAATTAAAGATTTTTTCTATAAAAATTTGGGGAAATTACAAGAAATTGTAAAAGATATCTATTATTCAAAGATAGAAACTAATAAAATTTTTTATGAAAAATGGTATAATAAATTGAAATTACAAGTAGAAGATTGTGAATGAGATAGTTATGAGGCAAGATTAAATGATTTTTATAATAAAATTTGAAAATTTGAAATTCAAGAATTTATAAATCAAAAGTGAAAATTTTATATTCCTTGAAGTAGTTTGAAAGGAGCTATTAGAAGTTGTTTAATTTCAGAAAAAGATAATTGGGAAATACAAGAAGATCCTTTTAAATATTTAATTGTTAGAGATAGTAATTTTATAGAAAATTGGATATTTTTGAAAGAAAAATGGAGACTTCATAATGATATAAATAAAGCATTAGAAATAAATGAATGAGATGGAACTTATTTTGAATATTTAGCTTTATGAAAAAATTTTGATATAGAAATAATTATAAAAGAAATTATTGATGAAAATGTAAAAGTTTCAAAAGATTTTTTTAGTAAAGAAACTTTAATTGAAAAAATTAATGATTATACAAAAACAAAAATAGAAAAGTATTTAAAACAATTATGATGATATATAAAAAATGAATTTAAATATAAAGAATCTAAAAATAAATGATTAATAGATTACTATAGATTTGATGAACAAAGTATCAAAGATAGAGAAGCAAAAATAGAAAAATTAGTGATTATAAAGCAAAATTTAGAATATATTTTAGATAGATTTAATGACTTAGAAAAAAATGAATGTATTTTAAATTTATGATTTGGCTGATGATATTGGTTTAAATGTTTTAGTTGAGGAGAAAAACATCCAGATAAAAAATTACAAAAATCAAGATGGCAAATAGCAAGAACAAGTTGGAAAGTATTTGAAAATTGAATTAATGAAGATAATGAACCTTGGGAAAATTGGGAAAATCTTTGATTCATAAAACTTACTTTTAAAGATTAAAAAAATATTATGAGTTACAAAATCTATGAACTAAAATTAAAACCAACTTCAAGCTGGATTACAGACCTTACAGCAGATACTATATTTGGGCACTTATGCTGGCAAATAAAGTATAAATTTAGTGATGAAGTTTTGGAAAAGTTTTTAAAAGAAATGGAGCAAAAGCCTATTTTTACTATTTCTGATGTGTTGCCTGCTAATAGATTACCTAGACCTTTGACAGAGTATGATAGTCAAAATGTAGATGTATGAAATGATACTGATAATTGATTATATTTAAAATATAAAAAAAAATATAATAAAGAAATAGTTTATATTCCAGAAGATGAATTAGATAAATTTTCAAATTATGAACCAGAAAAAATTAAAAATATTATAAACAATAAAGATTTTGAAAATGAAAATAATAAAAAATGAACTTATTTTTCTGAAAAAATTGAAAATAAAAATATTGTAAATAGATTGGCATGAACAACATTAGAAAATGGAATTTATTCACAATGAGTAAATGAATTTAATGAAAATAGTAGAAATAAAGTAGTTAGAATCTTATTTAAAACTAGTAAACAATTAGATAATTATAAAATTTTAGATGAAGAATTAAATTTTTTTGAGTTATTAAAAAATGTTTTTGAAATTTGATATTGAAAGAAAAAAAGTTCTTGAAAATGACAATTTAAAGTTTGAAAATGGAAAGAAAAGAACTTGGGAAAAGAAAATTGAAATAATATTTTACTTTTATCATCATTTATTCCATCAACAGATGATCCAACAGATTGAAACTATAAAATATTTACAAAATTTCCAAAATTATGAGAAGAATTTAGTTTAGAATGACAAAATTTTTATAAAAAGCCTTTAGTGATGATTCAAACAGGTGCTACTTTTAAAAATAACAATAAATGATATGTTGGAAAAATGATAAAAGATGTAGATTTTATAGATAAATGAATTTATCATTATGCATATGGTTTTACAATAGAATTTTAAATTATAAAATAATATAAAAATGACAAAAAATATAATTATTACTTGTGGTACTAGTATTTTTACAAATTTACTTGATGAAGATTTTTATAAACTTAGTTGAAATACTATAAAATATGAAGATTTTAAAAATTTTAAAGCTGATTTTAAAAAAATATCAAAAGAAAAGGCAAAAAATAAAGAAATTGATATAGATTGTGATGATGAGATGTGAGAATGTGAAATAGAAGAACAAATAAAAAAATATTTAGTAAATTGATTTAAAAGTATTGATATAAATAGTGATTTTTTTAAAAAACTTTCTGCTGAAATTACATTGATTAATAAATTAGATTTAGATAAAGAAAATGATAATGATAATGTTTATTTACTTTATTCTGATACCTTAGATGGTCAATTAGTTGTAGAAGTTTTAGAATATATTTTTAAAGAAAAATTAAATATAAAAAACTTATTTTTAGAAAAAATTAAAGATTTTGTTGTAAAGTGAGAAGAAAGTGCAAATATATTTCAACAAAAAGCAATAAAAAACTTTTTTGAAAAACTAGAAGAAATTAAAAAAAATAAAAATGAAACTATAATGTGTCCAGTTGGATGATATAAAGCACTTATTCCATATTCTTCACTTTATGCAATGGTGCAAGGTTGGGATATAAAATATATTTATGAAGATTCTGATGAATTGATGGATTTGCCTAGTTGAATGCTTTCTTATTTGCTTATAAAATGAGGTATAAAAGATTCAAAATTTGAAGATGTAATAGAAGAATTGGAAAAATGAGAAAATTCTATTTTTTCACAAGATGTAAAAGAATTTGATAGTATTATAAAACTTGTAGAAGCTACAAATAGATTTATTGAGTTGGGAGATTTGAGTGGTTTTGATTGAATTGAATTTACTGATGAAAAATTAAAATGAGTAAATGATTTATTGAAAAAGTTTGTTGAATTTGATACAAAAATAAAATTTGGGCAAATTAGAGATATGGAAGAAATAAAGAAAATTATTGAAGAAATAAATAGTTTTTCAAATGAAGATACTATATTAAAACCTATTTTTGATAAATTAAAAAAAGAATTTGAAAAGTTTAATTTGAAAACTGAAATTGAATATTATTTTTCAAATGAAGATACTATATTAAAACCTATTTTTGATAAATTAAAAAAAGAATTTGAAAAGTTTAATTTGAAAACTGAAATTGAATATTATTTTTCAAATGAAAGTACTATTTTAAAACCTATTTTTGATAAATTAAAAGTAGAATTTGAAGAATTTAACTTGGAAAATGAAATTGAATATTATTTTTCAATATTAACTTTTTATAAAAAACATAAAATGTATTTACAATGATTTTTGTTTATGAGGGAATTTTTTATAGATTTGGTTGTATATTTAGTATGAAAAAATTTAGATGATAATAAAGATTGGTGAATAAAATTAGAAAATATTATTAAAGAAACTGAAAAAATAAAAATTAAACAATATAAAAAAGATGATAATAATTATAACTCAACTTGAAAAAAAGAATTGTTTAGAAATTTAATATCAAATGATATTATTGGTAATTATTTGTGAAACTGAGATAAAATATTTTATTTTAAAAAATTAAAACAGGAAGAAAATAAAAAAAACTTAGAATTTAAAGAAATTGGAGAAATAATAAAAATTGACTTATGAAAGTATAGTTGAAAAAATAAAAAAGATATAACAGGTATGTGGAAAAATTTAAGAGAAATTAGAAATTATTTTGCTCATTATAAATTTGCTGATAATGATAAATTTTCTGATAATGATAAATTTTCATCCAAAAGTTTAAAAGATACTTTTGAAGAATATTATAAAGAATATTATGATTTATTAAAATCTTTTAAAAAACATATTTTACCTCAAAAACAATAATATGCACCTAATCATCCTTGAAATTTGAAGACCTATAAGCAAGCAAGCAGAGCAGTTTTTTGATAAAAAGGCTGATAAAATTATTTCTTATACTGAAATAACTACAAAAGATTATCCTAAAATCATAAAAGAATTTTATCAAAGTTTAAGCTGAAATGATGAAAATTTTATAATCTTGTCTTGACCTGTTAGTCTAAATTTTCAGCTTGGACAAGTTGTATGACTAAACCATTTTAAAATCAAACTTTTTCAATGGAACAATGAAAAACAAGCTTATGAAGAGCTTGAAAATATATGAAGAAATATTTTATTTTAGATTATATATTTTATGAAAACAGATATTTATATTACAAGTGCTAGTAGTAAAATTAAGTTTAAGGAAAATAAAGTTATTGTGGAAAATTTAGATAAAAGTATTCAAAGTTTTCCTATTGAGTCAATTTCAAGTATAGTTTTGTTTACAAATTCTTTTATTTCTACAAGTGTTTATAAACAAATATTTAGAAAAAATATTCCAATTTATTTTGTAGGTTATAGATGAGATTATTTATGAAAGATAGAATCACTTGAAGCAACAAATATTGAATTAAGGTATAAACAGTATAAAAAACATTTTGATGATAATTTTAAATTAGGATTTTCAAAAAATATAGTTTATTATAAAATGGAAAATCAAAAAAGACTTTTGAAAAGGTATAGAAAAAATTATAAATTAAAAGCTAAATTTGTTATTGATAAAATACAAGAATTACAAAATAAATCTAAAAATGTAGATAATATTGATAGTTTGAGATGATATGAATGAATGGCTTCAAAAGTATATTTTCAATCTTATGGTAGTATATTTTCAGGAAATTTAAAATTTACAAATAGGAACAAAAGACCACCAAAGGATCCAATAAATAGCTTATTAAGTTTATGATATACACTTTTGGCTCAAACTATTTATACAGACTTAAAAATAGTTGGTTTGGATGTTTATTGTGGTTATTATCATATTCCAAAAGATAATAGACCTATTTTGGTTCTTGATATGATGGAAAATTGGAGAAGTTTGATAGTTGATAGTCTTATAGTTAGATTGTATAAACAATGATCTATAAATGAAAATAGTTTTTATTCATTATCTGATGAGAATAGTTTTTATAAAATTTTATTAAAAGATGATTTTAAAAAGTATTTTATAGCTGAATATCAAAAAAGGATAAATACATTTATTTCTTACCCTTGAGTAAATAAAAAGATAACTATGAAAGAGGCAATGAAATATGAATGATTGAAACTTATAAAGTATTTGAATTGATTATGAGATTTAGATTTATATGTATTTAATTATTAAAATGTTTGTAATTGCTTGTTATGATATTAGTTCAAATAAATTAAGGAAAGAAATATCAGTTATGTTGTCAAGATATGGAATTAGAGTTCAAAAATCAATTTTTGAGTTAGATATTGAAAAGAATAAAGATTATGATAATTTAAAAAATGAAATTGAGAAATTAATTAAAAAATATATAGTAAAAGATATAAAAAACTTAACTGATGTAGAAACTACGGAAACAGTAAGATTCTATATCTTATAAAAAACTGCAAAAGCTAAAATAGATATTATTTGAAATGGTGAAAATGTGTATGATGTGCCTTCTTATGTAATTTTATAAAAAATCAAAAAATGAACAACTCGTAAGTTAGATTTGAACTAGTAAATCTATTAATTAATATAGAAACATTGTTATGATTTTTCTGAAAATATAACATTCGCAAAAACAACTCTTGAAATATAGATAAAAACTGTTATGATAACGCATGCTATTAAGATAAAACTCCAAATAAGGAGTATCGAAACTTACTATTAATTGAACTTATTGTTTGGATAGTTCATTATTAAGATAAAACTCCAATTAAGGAGTATCGAAACACATTTATACAAATATATTGATTTTAAAAGAATTTCTATTAAAATAAAACTCCAATTAAGGAGTGAAAAAGAGCAAAGAGCTAAAGATAAAAAGAGCAAAGATAAGAAAGTAAGGATTCTTTGTTCTTTTTTAATTTTTGTTTGATTTTTTTGTATTGTTTAGTTATAGTCAGAGTAAGATTTATTTTTAAAAAATAATAAAATGAATATAATTACTAAACAAAATTTTCTTGATATGTTACCTACTATAACAAAGAAAATTCAAGATGGATACAAAATGAAAATAGAATTTATAAAAGATAATGAAGTTGATAATTG
>JALUXR010000092.1 GCA_027013285.1 Candidatus Altimarinota bacterium
TGAGTGCTTAGGTAAACTTTTTTTGATAATAAAATATTTTTATTTAAAATAATCAATAAAACTAAAATTCATGCACCAAAAATAATTATTGCAATAATAGTTTCTATAATAGTAAATCATTTTTTTATAAAAATTTTCATAATTTATTTACATAAAACATTAAATAATCTTCAAGACAACAAATTTATTTTAAAACATTTTTTCAAAGAATGTGATCTATTTGTAATATAAAATTGTATTGTTTTATTTCAAGTGTATATTTGCCAATCAGAACTATCTTTTTGTCTAATGAAAGTAGCTCCGATAGTGTAAGGTTTATACACAAAGTAAGCAGCTCCTGAAAAAGTATCAATTAAACTTGTTCAGCTATAAACAAAAAATCAGGTTCATATGTGTGTAGTATATAAAACTTTAGTTTCTAATCATAAAGGTGTAGAATCTAGTCATCAAGTAAATCATACATACATTGTCCAATCTTTATTTGTAGTTAATTTAACTCAAGCATAATTTATATTATTATATTTACCAAAATTTGGTTGAGATAAGGTAGAAGATTGAATATAAGAAAAACTATTTTCTACAGTTTCTCTATCATTTTGAATATTTAATTTTTCAACATAATCCCAACTAATATAACCGAAAGCTAAAAATAAAATTCAAATAATAATTATTACTATAATCATCTCTATAAGTGTAAATGCTTTTTTCATCTATGATACTTGTAATGAGTTTAAAACAGAAATTAACACAGAAAATATTGATATAGCCACAAATCAAACTACTAATCAAATAAAAACTATAAGTATAGGTTCTATAACTTTTGATAAATTATCAACTATTTTGTTAAATTCTTCTTCATATAATCAAATTGCATTTCTAGCTGATTCTTCTAAATTTGCAGTTTCTTCTCATACTTTCAATAAAACTACTACATCAGAAGGTATAATATAAGTGTATTTTTTCATAACCGGAATAAAACTTTCTCATTTATTCAAATTTACTATAATATCATCACATAAATCTTTATAAAAAGGATTTTTCATAACTCATTTAAGATGTATAAAAACTTTTGTAATAGGTAATCCTGAATAAATAAGTAAAGAAAAGTATCTTAAAAAATAAACTATATAATAAAGTCTAAATATAGGTCATATCATAGGAGTTTTAATAAGTATTCCACTTAAAAATTTTGTTCATTCTTCTGTAGATAAAAACAATCATAAAACAGTTAAAATAATAATAAACCAGATTAATATACTTCATCAACTATTTTGAACTATGTTATTTATATGAACAAGTATTTGTGTACTTGCAGGTAAAGTAGCATTTGGAAAAGATGAAATAATATTCATAAACCCAGGCAAAATTAGTTTAAAAATAATTACTAATGCCAAAACTATAATCAAAATAAGAATAGCAGGATATATCATAGCAGTGATATATTTTGTTCTAATCATATATAAATTTTCATATTCATCAGCAAGTTGTTTAAGAACTTTTGGTAACTCTCAAATTCATTCACCAGATGCTATAATTTTTACATCTCATTCATTAAAATATTTATCTAAAACGGTGAGACTCCTAGATAAAGTTTCTCATCTTTTTATCATAGCAAAAATTTGCTCACAAATATATTTTATTTTTTCATTTTCAGTATTGTTTTTTATAGTTTCCAAAGTTACTGGAATACTAACTCATCATCATAAAAGATAAGATAACTCTTTCAAAAAGAAAATTTTATCTTTTAATCTAAATCTTCAACTAAACATCTTTTATATCTATTTTGAAAAGTAAAAACTTCATTGAACAGCTATATTTTGTAAATCATTATTCATAATATCAAATGTAGAAATACTATCTATAGTGTAATATAATGTATTTTTTATAAATATTTTATTTTGTAATAACTTAAATAAATTTATAAATCAAGCATAATTTTTCTCAACTGTAAAAGAAAAACTTACTTTATATAATCATAATTTCTTATTTAAAAGTGTTGATTGTCAAAATGATAAAATTGGTACTTCTTGTTTTAATTTTCAAGAAAATATATTTTTATCTAAAGATGCTAAAAATAATGATTGATCAAATGACATTTTTGTAGCTGTATCTTTATAAATTCAAAAAGATATACCGATTTCTTCTAAATCTATATCTGTCATTTTCAAAATATAATCTTTTTTATAAGTTTTATTTATACAATCTCTAAAAGATATTCCATTTCAAGTTCCTAAAGAATAAATTCTATTTTTATATTGTGTATAACAATCATTATAAGACTGTATAAATTGTTCTTTATTTTTATAAATATTTTTCAAATTATCTAACTTAGTAGTAATTCTTGTTAAATCATCCTTAACCTTTAATTGTTTCATTTGAACAGAATCTATTTTATTAATTGTGCTTTGATATTGAGCATAAACATCTTTTGCATAAAAAAACAAATTATAAACAACTATAGCTAGCACAACAACAGCTATTTGTGCATATTTTATTTTTTGTTTCCAAGATACATTTTTTTCCATTTTTATATTTTTTTTAAATTTAAATAAATATTTTATTTTGTTTTTAATCTTAAATCAAAATATATAGCATTGTTTTGAGATTTATAACTATTAACTGAAATATTTGTTATAAATGGTTTTTTCTTTAAAACATTAAATATTCAATTATCATTAGAATATAAATCAGAATAATTAGCAACTTGAGTAGAAATATCAACTTCTCACTTTCTAACTGATAATGTAAATTTTTTATATCAAACTGTTTTATCTAAATCTTTTACTAATTGATTTTTAAGTTTATTCAAATATCTATAAAGTGAAACATAATTAGTATTATTCATTTTATTTTTTATAATATTAGCCATATCTAACTTTTTCAAAATTTTATTGCTTTCAATATTTTGAATTTCATTTTGAACCTTAGATATTTTCACAGATACCTTACCTACTGTCTGTTGATTAATTCAAATTCTCCATTCAAAAAATAAAACACTTCACAACATAACAATTATAGAAACTCATAATAATATACCAAATCATTTCCATAATGAAAATTGTCTTTGTAAAATCATATTAAATTACTTTATTAAATAAATATACTCAATTATCATAAATATATATTGTTTTTTGTCAAATTTTTAAGAAATAATATTTTTAACTTTCAGCTTGTTATTAACTATCGTGTTTAATTCACTGTTTTGTGCTAAAAGTCCGTTTTCTAAGATATACTTTGCCTCACTTCTCGTAGCTTCGATAAGTTTCAAATCTTTCAATGCTTCTTCTGGCAGATCCATCTGTCCTGACTGTTGAGTTCACAAAATTGTTCCAGCTCATCTAAGTTTTAAATCTATTTCAGCAAGTTTAAATCCATCAGAAAATTCTTCCATATATTTTAATCTTCTGTAAGACTCTCAAGATTTTGATTTAGTTACCAAAAAACAGTAAGATTTTTCACTTCATCTTCATACTCTTCATCTTAGCTGATGTAAAGAAGACAATCCAAATCTTTCAGCATTTTTAATAATCATAATAGTTGCCTGGGGAACATCTACTCAAACTTCTATCACAGTTGTAGAAACTAAAACTTGAGTTTTTCATTCTTTAAAATCCTTCATTACCTTATCTTTTTCATCTTGTTTTAATTTACCATGCATAAGTCATATTTTAATATTTTTTGGTAATAATTCTGTTATTTTTTCGTATTCATCAAAAGCAGAATCTACTCCTTCTATTTTTTCACTTTCTTCAATAAGTGGTGTAACAATATAAACTTGCTGTCATTGTTGGATTTTATTTACCAAAAATTGTGCTAATTTTTCATATTCATTTTCTGAGATCACTTTTGTATAAATTGGTTTTCTTCCTGGAGGCAACTCATCTATTACTGTATTTTCAAACTCTCCAAAATAAGACAAAGCCAAAGATCTTGGAATAGGAGTAGCTGTCATTTGCAACATATGAGGATTTCATTGGGAAGATAGTTTTGCTCTCTGATTTACTCAAAATTTATGCTGTTCATCGATAATTATCAATCACAAATCTTTAAAAATCACATCATCTTGAATAATAGCATGAGTTCACAAAACTAAACTTATTTCACCATCTTGAATTTGCTGTTTTATCAAATCTTTTTCTTTAGGTTTTGTAGAACCTGTAAGCAAAGCAATTTTAATTCATAAAGGTAAAAATAATTTAGAAAAATTTAAAATATGCTGTTGTGCCAATACCTCTGTAGGTGCCAAAAATGCGACCTGCTTGTTAAATTTTTTTATAATATAATAGGAAATTATAATACTTACGATAGTTTTTCAGCTTCAAACATCTCATTGCAAAAGCCTTGCCATAGTTTTTCCACTATGAATATCATCTATTATTTTTTTGATAGCCTTTTTCTGTGCATTTGTAAGCTCAAAAGGTAATTTTGTAAGAAATTCTGTTATTAAACTCCGATCTGGCTGAGTAGGTTCTCATTTTTTCTGTAAAGCAAAATTATAATTACTAACTATCTGCCAAATTAGCAATTTTTCAAAATTAAATCTGTATTGAGCTTTTTGTAATAAAGTTGAACTTTCTGGAAAATGAATATTTGTTATAGATTTATAAATATCAAATAAATTATATTTTTTCAATAAATATTCAGGTAAAAATTCGTTTAAAACTTCCTTCACTTCTCATATTTTTTGAGCAATTTTGTTTTGAAACCAACTACCCTTTATTCACAAAAAATCAGAATAAATAGGCACAATATTTCAAACTAAATTAGTAGAAGATAAATCTCCATTAAAATTGTCAGACAGAATTTCTGGAAACCAAAACACCCATTTATTATAAGAAAATTTAGGTTTTCAAGAAATTAATATAGTATTTCATTTTTTAAGTTGTCTCAAAACAAAAGCATTATTCATAAAACTAGCATAAGCTATATTTTGATTCTCATCCTCAAGTTTAAATTCTATCAATCTTTTTCATTTTTGTGTATTTATTACATTTTTTTCGACTACTGTAGCTTTTACTACAGATTTTACTCATTCAGTAAGTTCTCAAATAGTTTTGATACTTGTTCTATCTTCATAATCTTTTGGAAAATAATAGAAAAAATCCTTTTTTGTTTCAATTCATTTTTCTTTCAAAATATTTACATATCTATCTGTAGTCCTAAGCCATTTTTTTAAATCAGACATTGGTTTTAAAATATTATAAAAATGAAATTGTAGTATTTATCTTTGGATTCATTACTTTTGTATAAATTTGAGTAGTTTTTATATTTGCATGTCATAATAATTCTTGAATATATCTAATATCAATTCAATTTTCAAGTAAATGTGTTGCAAAGCTATGCCTCAAACTATGAAAAGTTGCTTGTTTCTTTATTCAAGATTTTTTTAATCATTCAGAAAATATTTTTTGTAGAGTTCTTGTAGTTAGTTTTCATCATCTTTCTGATTCTATAAGTAAATCTTTTCATTTTTTTAGTCAATATAATTTTATTATGTCTTTTTTTAAAGATTCTGGAAATATTGTTATTCTATCTTTTTGTCACTTTGCTCATTTTATATGAATAGTCAAAGTTTCTAAATCAAAATCTCATACTTTTAAAGTTATAATTTCAGAAACTCTAAGTCAAGCTCAATAAGCTATAGAAATTATAAATTTATGTTTAGAATTTTTTATATTTTCTATAATTTTCAATATCTCATTTTTTGTTAAAACTACAGGTAATTTTTTAGCCTCTTTTGAAAAATGTATATCAATATTTAAATCTGATTTTACAACTTCATTAAAGAAAAACTTTATAGCTTGTTTATATAAATTAATTGTTTTAGGTGCTTTATTTTTATCTTGCAAAAATAACAAAAAATCAATAATTTCATTCTCAGTAATATTTTTTGGTTCTTTTTTAACTTTTTCTAAAAAATATTTAACACAAGTTTTATAGGCTTTTATAGTTTGAAAAGAGTAATTTCTAAGTTTTAATTCTTTTTCTAATTTATCAAAATACTCTTGCATTTTTTCTATAATTTTATATTCTAAATTTAGATAACTAAACACTATTATATATTTCGTATAATATTATTTATTAAAATATTATCAAGCAAATTGTTCGTATAGTGTCTAGTTGTGCGACATATTTTTGAAAAAATTTGAATTTAAAGATTTTGTTGTTGAGCTTTAAAAGAATAAGGATTTTTTGATTTTTTTAATTTAAAAGAGAGGAAAATATGGTGTTTTCTCCACTCCGTTACGAAAACGGATTTTGATTGGAAAAATGTAATAAAATTTATATACTAAATATAACTTTATTTAATAAAGAAATTAATATGGCAAATAAAAGAAAAAAC
>JALUXR010000093.1 GCA_027013285.1 Candidatus Altimarinota bacterium
GGACTTCCAACTACTCGATGGATTTACATCACCAAATGTGAGCTATCTATATCGAGGGTATTTCTAGAGCAGTTTATATAAACTAGCTTTAAGTATAGAGTTGTTTTATATCAACTGTTCTAGTTATACTCTCTCTTCTTACAAAAAACAAAAACAAAAAAATAATTTAAAACCTTATCTCCTGTATTCAGGGGATTTTTTTGTTGATTAAGTTTTATTTATAAAAAAACAGGATAATTAAATCCTGTAAAATATTTATTTTTTATTATATAATTTTTTAGTTCAATGTAATAAAGGACAAACCATAGATTCTGGCCCCTTTATTCATAATATCGCAAAATATAATCAAATAATAATAAATCATATTCAAGTATAAAATGGTGTTGTATTAGCAGTCCGATTTGATAAAGCTAACAATTTAAATCAAATTACAAATATTCATATTCTAAGACATAAATTTACTATTCTAATAATAAGTAACAAAATATTTCTCATAAGGTTTTTACAAATTTATAAATCTTTACTTTCTATTTCTTTTTTAATTCTTTCAATAAAATCTTCTACTTCCTCCACTGTCTGTGCCTTCGATTTATAATTTCTTACAGCCACTGTTCAGTTAGATTCTTCTTTTTCTCATACAACTAAAATATAATTTATATGTGATTTTTCTGCATTTCTAATTTTCTTTGCAAAACTATCAGAAGAAAAATCAATTTCTGTTCTTATCTCATTTTCCAACAATTCTTGATTTACTTGTTTTGCATAATCATCAAATTTATCAGAAACTGGAATAATAATAGCTTGTCTTGGAGCTAACCAAAGAGGGAAAACTCAAGCAAAATGCTCTATCAAAATAGAAATAAACCTTTCAAAACTACCAAGTAAAGCTCTGTGAATCATATAAGGTCTTTGTTCTTCTCAATTTTGATCTTTATATGTTAAATTAAATCTTTCTGGTAAATTAAAATCAAATTGAACAGTAGAACATTGATGTTGTCTTCATAAACAATCTTTTAATCTAAAATCAATTTTTGGACCATAAAAAGCAGCTTCTCATTCTTCAATTGGTGCATTTAATCATTTTTCTTCTGCAACTTCTTTCAAAACTTGTTGTGACAATTCCCACATTTCATTATCTCAAACATATTTTGAACTAGCAGGATCTCTAAAAGATAAATATGCTTGATATTCAATCTTAAATGCCTTTAAAATTAGATCTATAAAATCTATAACTGTATTTATTTCATCTTTTACTTGTTCTTTTGTACAGAAAATATGTGCATCATCTTGTGAAAATCATCTAACTCTTGTAAGTCATCATAATTGTCATTTTTTTTCATATCTATAAACTGTTCCAATTTCAGCCCATCTTAAAGGTAATTGTCTATAAGATTTTGGAGTATTTTTATAAATTTCTACATGAAAAGGACAATTCATAGGTTTTAATAAATATTTTTCACTTTCTTCAGCTTTTTTTCATTCTTGTGCATCTTCCAAAGTTTGCCCTACTTCAAGTGGTGGATACATACTATCTGCATAGAATCCCCAATGTCAGCTTGTTTCCCAAAGTTTTTGATTTCAAATATGTGGAGTTCTTACAAATTCATATCAAGATTTTATATGTTCTTTTTCCCAAAATCATTCTATAGCTTTCCAAAGTCTCATTCCCATAGGATGCCAAAGTGGTAGTCCAAGACCTACATTTTCTGTAAATGAAAATAAATCCATTTGTTTTCCTATAACTCTATGATCTCTTTTTTTAGCTTCTTCCAAAAATTTTAAATAATCATCCAATTCTTGTTTTGTATCAAAAGCATATCCATAAATTCTTGTAAGCATATCATTTTTTTCACTTCATTTCCAATAAGCACCAGCAAGTTTTGCTATTTTAACAGCTTTTGCATCAAGTTCTTTTGTTTCACTCACATGAGGACCTGCACACATATCTAAAAACGAAAACAATCATAATCACAATTTATCATCTAAGTTAGATTTTTCTCTTATTTCAACTAACTTATTCAAATAATTCTTCTTATTTTCTTCTCTAATATTTTCTATTTTTGAACTATCTAATTTTGTGTTTATATTTGCATAAAATCATATTTCAGTTTCTCATTTTTCTTTCAAGTCTTTTGCTAATTCTACTTTATAAGGTTCTTGTAAATCTTCAAGTAAACTAATAGCTTCATCAGCAGGTAAAGAAAAATTTACAAATATTTGATTTTGTTTAATTATATTTCATACTTCTTTTTGTAGATCTTTTAAACTTTTTTCTGAAACTTCAACATCTCAAAAATCAAAATCATAGTAAAACCCATTTTCAATATCTGGACCAATTCACATTTTTACATCATTTCCGTAAATATTCTTTATAGCTTGTGCTAAAATATGCGAATATGAATGTCTTTTTGTTTCTATGTTCATCAATAAAAATTTACATAATAAATATTTACGATATTATATTTTTTATACTTAAAATCAATAGTTAGAAACCAAGACAATCTTCTTTTCTGGAATAATGCAAAAACAGGACGATTTGAAGTTTGTAAAAACACTATCACAGGTGAATTTATGAATGAAGAACTTCACAAAAACTAAAAACTATATTCTCCGGAGAGTGTTTTCTCTGGAGTTTTTTTATTTTTTAATTCATAAAACAAATTCTCATTTCAATTTAATTTCTTCTTTCTCAACTTTCTCTATAATTTCATCTATATGTGCACATTCTTTTTGTTCATATAACTTCGATATTTCTCTAATTATAAAAATTTTTCCATCAAATCATAAATCCTTAAGTTGTCCCAAAGTTTTTTTGATTCTATGAACTGATTCATAAATAAATACTGGCAAATCTTGTTCTAGAATAAATTTTAATGTTGTTTGTCTTCCTTTCTTTTGAGGTAAAAATCAAAGATACAAAAATTTAGATGTATCAAAACATGCAGAAACTACAGACGGAGATAAAGCATTTGCTCAAGATAAAACTTCAAATTTAAAATTATTTTCCCAAGCTATTCTAATAAGTTCTTTTCCAGGGTCTGAAAGTCAAGGAGTCCCAGCTTCAGAAACTACTCATACATCATTTTCTTCAATTAATCTAGTATAAAAATCTAATTTTCATCACTTAGTATAAGAAGTAATAGAAAAAAACTGTTTTCAAGTATAATCTATTTCATATTTTGTAAGTAAACTTTTAAAAGTTCTAGTATCTTCACACAAAAAAATATTTAATGACTTAAAAAGTTTTAAAGTTCTCAAAGTAATATCATCTAAATTTCAAATAGGAGTTGGAATAAAATATAACATTTATTTCGTAATATGAATAAAAATTCTAGAATTTAAGTTAGAAACTTTATTTAGTGAATCCGTAGTTTTTATATCTACTCAAGCTATAGCTGGATATCATAAAATTATATCTTTTGCATCTTTTACATATTTTCACTTAATTTGATTATTAATTTTTGTTAAAATATGGTTATAATCTTTTTGAAAATCATATCACAGCAAAGCATTGATAGAAACTGTAATAAGATAAAATCATTTTTCAACCATTTCCACATTTAATAATTCTATACTATTTTCATCCCAACCTAAAAATTCTTTTTCTGAAACTATATGAACATTTAAATATTTCTTGAAAGCAGCTTCGATATCTTGCTTTGAAATATAGTAAAAATAAATAGTTCAAGAAATATCTCATTTCAAATAAGCAGTTTTGTCTCAAGGATTAGAATAAATATGATATTCTAAATTTTTAACTCAAAATAAATTATCTTGTAATATGGGAATCTCTTTATTTCCATCAGATTGAATATATCTTAATATAGAGGATCTAACATCTTTTTCGATGGTATTTTTTAAACTCTGTTTTAATAATTGAATATCATTTAATTGCACAATTCATTTCGTATCTGTAGAACCACCTTGAAAATCACTTACAACTTTTGCATAAATTAACTTTTTTCAGATAGAACTGTACATCCTAGAAATATACAAAGTTTGTCATTTAAGTAAATTTCATCTTACTCAAATAAGATTTCATTGTTTATCTTTCTGTTCTGCCACAACCTTTACTCTTGAAATTCCATTTTCTCATTTTCAGTTTTTTGGCGGAATATATACCCAATTTTTTATTCTAAATAAAATTCAATTTTTTGTATTCAACAAAGTATTTGATTTCAAAGAAATTCACTTATAAGTGGTATTTACAAATCTAACTATTCAATAAGAGGGTTTAGCTAAATAACTTATATCTGCAACTGGTATTTTTAGAGTATATGTTTTTGAAAATTGCATTTTTTTGTAAGTAAAATGCTCTCTATGTTCAATATTATAATTTTTTTTAGAATTTTCTGAGTAAATATAGAATCTTTGAACTAAATGTTTTATCCTAACAGCAGGTTGAATATAAATTTCAGTTTTTGGAGTTACTAAATTATAGATAAAATATATTGAAAAGAACACAAATCAAATTTCTAAAAGTAAAATAAATATTTTAAAAATATTATGATGTTTCGTATAAAAAGAATGTTCTGATTGAAAAGTATCTAAAAATTCTTTTATATTTTTTATAATTTTAATATGTAATGGTATTTTTTTCCAAACATAGTTTATTCAAAATAATTTTAACAACTGCTCTTGTCTTTGATTCTCAATTAAAAAAATTACTTTTACTCATCTATCCTGTGCTTTCTCAAGAACTAATTTTAACCACCATTTATTCTTAAAAAAATCATTTTTAGAGTCTATAAAAAAAATTACTTCTTTATATTTTTTAGGTAATTTATCTAAAACCTGAAAAACTTTATAAATATTATCATTTTCCTTAAAATAAAATGTTTTCATAAAAAAATTATGACAAATTAAATTATTTTTAATATAAGTAATATTTTTGCTTTTTCAAACTAAGAATTTCTTAATAAAAAAAGACGGAACAAGTCCGTCCTTTAAGTTTTATTATTTCTTCAATACAGCTAACATTTCCTTTACATACTCTTTTGCTAATTTCTTACCTTCTGTTTTATTTGTTTCTTTCATATATTTTACTACTAATTTGAAGTTATTATATGCTTGTGTAAATATTGTTATATCTTGTTTTGTATATTTAGGTTTCCTTAATTCTTTAATTATTAAGTTATCTAAAGTATTATTAACAACTTTACCTAATTTTTCATTTTTATAACTTACTTTATCTAATTTTATAGTTGTTCAGTTAATATTTATTTTTTCTTTTTTAACTACTTTTGTTAATTCTTTATTAGCTTGTGTATAATAAGTTAAGAATTGTTTCAATACTTCTTTAGCTTCTACCTTCTTAGATTTATCTGTCTCAAATTTCTTAAGAGAATCTAAGAATTTAACATAACTAGTATATAAGTTTTGATACAATGTTTTACTTACTACAAAGTATGCAGGAGTAAATAATTGTTTTTCTACAATAGTACTTACCATACTCATAGCTTTTTTGAATTTTGTAGTTTTGAAACTATTTACTGTTTTACTAATATTTTGTGAAACTGTAGTCATACTAATAGTTTTAGTATTTATAGTAGTCACTTTTGTAGTAGTTGTTTTGTTAACAGTATTAGTTTTTGGTGTAGTTGCAATTGGAGTATAAGATCCACCTCAACCTCATCAACCACCACCTCAATAAGAAGTACTATTACTATTACTATTACTATTACTATTACTATTACTATTACTATTACTATTACTATTACTATTACTATTACTATTACTATTACTATTACTATTACTATTACTATTACTATTACTATTACTATTACTATTACTAT
>JALUXR010000094.1 GCA_027013285.1 Candidatus Altimarinota bacterium
ATTTTCAATTGAATAAATCAATAAAAACTATATTTTTAGGTTAAATTTATATTTTCAAATAAATTTATGATAGATAAAGAGTTGTTAATTTATCAGGCTAAAGATTGAGAAATAGTTTTGAAAGAGGATAGTAAAAATGAAACCATTTGGGCTAATCTGAATCAAATAGCTACAATTTTTGATGTTCAAAAACCTGCTATTTCAAAGCATTTAAAGAATATTTATAGTGATGGAGAGTTGGAGAAAAAATGAACTATTTCTATTCTGGAAACAGTTCAAAAAGAATGAAATAGAATTGTAAAAAGAAATATTGAGTATTATAATCTTGATGTAATTATTTCAGTTTGATATAGAGTAAACTCAAAAAAAGCTACTAAATTTAGAATTTGGGCCAGTAAAATTTTGAAAGAACATATTACACAATGATTTACTCTAAATAAAAATAGAATTTTACAAAATTATGATAAATTTATACAAGCTATCGAAGATGTTAAGAAGATTTTACTAGAAAATAGTGAAATTAAAAATAAAGATATTTTGGAATTAGTAAAAGCTTTTGCAAATACATGGTTAAATTTAGAAATTTATGATGAGAATAAATTACCTACAAGTTGATTTACAAAAGAAAATTTAGAGATTAGTGCTGAGGAATTATATTATGATGTAGAAAAATTTAAAAAAGAATTAATAAAAAAATGACAAGCTACAAATCTTTTTGCACAAGAAAAAATTAAAGGTTCTTTAAAATGAATTTTATGAAATGTTTTTCAAAGTTTTGATTGATGTGATCTTTATTCTACAATTGAAGAGAAGGTAGCACATTTACTGTATTTTATAGTTAAAGATCATCCTTTTGATGATGGTAACAAAAGAACTTGAGCTTTTAGTCTTATTTGGTTTTTACAAAAAATTTGATTTGAATTTAGAGATAGAATAACTCCAGAAGCTCTTACTATTCTTACACTTATGACAGCTGAATCGAATCCAAAAGATAAAAATAAAATTATTGGATTGATTATTTTATTATTTAAAAAATAAAAATTATGTTATTTATCTGAGATTTGCATTTCAAAACTGATAAAAAAGAAGAAATCTTTTCAAAATTAACTGATATTTTGGATAAAACTGAATCGAAAGATATTGTTTTTTTGTGAGATTATATCTATCATTCTGCTTATAATCCTAAGATTTTGTGAGATTTTTTTGATTTGTGTTTAGATTATTCGAAAAAGTGAAAAAATATCTATATTTTGGCTGGTAATCACGATTATGTAAAATGACATTTTGTGTTTGCAGAAGCTGAAAAACTTACAAATATTGCAGATTTACCTTTGCATATCATTTCTCAGCCACAAATTCAAATTATTGAAAATAAAAAAGTTTTATTTTTCCCATTTTATACAAGGATTGCTGAAGAAGAGGAGTTTATTCAGACAGATAAGAAAATTAAGTCTTTAAAAAATCATAAACACAAGGATTTGTTGTTAAATTTGTTTGTAGTTGCTTATCAAAATTGGAAACAAGATGATAAAAATTTGAAAATTTCAGGAACTGTTAATCTTGATTTAGTTAAATTTATCTTAGAAAATGAAGATATAGATATTTTGGTTCATCACTTTTATACTGTAAATACAGCTTTTCCAGGACAGTTTGCAAAGTTTAGTTTCAAAAATATAGCTTTATCTGACCAGCTATTTAAAGCTGATTTTCAGATAATTTCAGGACATTTACATAAAAGTTTTAGACACAAAAATTATACTTGTGTTGGTAGTTTTTGGAATACTTCACCGTTGGAGGAAAATGATACAAAGGTTGTTTTTACTTATCCTGATAAATTTCAACAGGTTGTGATAAATCCTTACATTAGTTTTCAAATAGAAAATAATAATGAAAACATAGAAGCTACGGACATTGAGAAAAAGTGGAAAGAAATCGAAGCTGAGGCCGAGAAGTTATTATGAACTAAAATTTTGAAAGATAAATTTGATTTAAAGAAAGTCGAGTTAGTTTTGAAATCTAAAGATTTTGTAGATGTAAAAGAAATTTTATGAGAAAAATTGATGAATCAAATAAAAAATGTAAAATATAGGCAAGTTACTTGAAAGACTATTGGAAATATTTTGAATGAAATAGAGCTAAATCATGAAAAACTTGGTTATAGTTTTGAAAGTTGGAAACAGTTGTCAAAAGAATTTATAGAAAAAAAATATCCTGAGAAAAAAACAGAATATTTTAAGATTTTGGAAGAGTTGGAGTTAATGTAAGAATTAAAAAGATGTATCGTAACCTGTAAATATTACTGGTATTTCTTCATTATATTTAATATTTTTAAAGTTTATCCAACTAGCAAGTCATTTTAATCTGAAACATCAATGTGAAGCAGGATATCATGTAACTACTTTTCATCGGTGTATAAAATATCATCCATCAAGATGTATTGCAAATGGCATCGGGTAATTGTTAAATTTTTTACTTCTTTTTTTAAAATATCTTCATTGTGTGTTAAATTTCCGTAGAGGAGTTTGATTTTTTCACTTTCATGGAGATGTAAGAGTTGCAATTTTTAATTTTTTATCTTCATATAGTAAATACACAAATTTATTGTTTAAATTTTTACTTTTGAAAATATAAATTTCTTTTTCATTATTTAATTTTGTTTTATGTTTAAAATAAGAATATTTATCTAAAAAATATTCTAGGGTATAATTATTATCTAAGACTTTCTTTATTATATCTAAATTAAAATATTCCTTATTTTTTAAATTAATTTTAGTATCTTTACTTTCTAATTTCCAATCCTTAAAATAATTTATATTAAATCATTCTCATAATTCTTGGAAAAATGTTTTATCTATATTGTTGATTAATTCTGCATTTGCATTATTTACAATTAAATTTAAGGCTATAATTCATTTAAAGATATTTTTACAAAATTTAATTTTTTCCATATTTATAATATTTTAAAATTTATAATTAAATATTAATATTTTAACTATAATAGCTTTTATGTCAAAATAATAGATTACTTTCCGTAATTTTGAGTTTTAACTGTAGATGAATACCATTCTATAGCTTTTTGAAATTGTTCTATTGTAAAATCAGGACAGTATAGGTCAGAAAAATATAATTGTGCATATCATATCCACCAAAGCATAAATCCAGAAAGCCTTTTAGCTAGTTTTTGTTTTGTTCTAATTACTAACTCAACAGGCGGTAATCAGCTAAAATCCATATATTTTTCTAAATTTTCTTTTGTTGCTTTTTCTTTGTTCTCACAAAGTTTTTGTATTCACCTTAATAATTCATCTTGTCATCCATAATTTATAGCCAAAACTAAAGTTTTTCAAGAATCTACTTTAAGCTCTTTTTCTTTTTTATTTAAAAAATCTACTAAATGGTCTGGTAATCTGTTTTTGTTTCAAGCAACTTTAAAATTTACTTTTTTTTCTTTTAGAAAGTCAAATAAGTCTTGTGGTATTTTTTTATAAAGTTCAAAAAGGTATTCTAATTCTTTTTCAGATCTATTTGTTAAGTTTTCAGTAGATAATCACCATATTGTAAATACTTCTATAGGTGTGTTTGAAAATATATGTTGTGTGATTTCTATTGCTTTATTAAATCATTCTAAATGTCCTACGAAAGACATAAATCATTTTTCTTTTGCCCAAGTTCTATTTCAATCGGGGATTAGTGCAACATGTTTTGGATAGTTCATATTAAACTGTTCATTTATTTAAAATCTTTTTTAATATATCGATATTTGATTTGTAATCAACTCTTAAAGAGCCTATGATTCAAATAACTGCATTTCTTCATTCAAATTCAATTTCTATAAACATAATTGCTATATTAATTCATTGATATTGTATGAAATTATAATTTATTTCTCATTTTGTTATTTCTTTTTTGTTTAAGTATGTTATTATTTCTTTATTCTCTATAAATTCCATTAGTGAAATTATTTTTTCCATATCATTATTTACTTTTTTTAGTAATTTTGAAACTCAAAGATAATAAACATCTGCTTCATCAGTGTAATATCCAAAAGCAATTCCATCTACTACATCTCATAATATATCCATAAATCATCTTAAATTATGTCATTGATTTACTTTTGCTATGTTTTTTGTTGTTTTTTCAGAAGAAAGTAAATTTGCAACATATAAATTTACTCATTCTTGAGTTGGTAGTCTTCAAGCTGAATTATATGGTTGGTAAACTAATCATTTTTTTTCTAAATTGTTTAGATGTTTTCTAATTGTAGAAGGAGCAATATCTATATTTTTAGCTTCAAATAAAAATTTAGATCAAACAGGAGATCAAAATTTAACAAAATATTCTATTACTGATTCTAAAAGTGTTTCTTCAGAATTTTTCTTCATAATATTATAATTATTGAAAAATTAAATATTCTATAAAATACTATATTTTCAGTAAAAATCAAGATAAATAAAATTTGTAAAAAAAAGTAAAAAATATATAATGAATTTGTTTTATTAAAATTATTGTTTTTTATGTTAAAACTTGAAGATATTACAAGAATATTTGTAAAAATTACCTTATGATGGTTGATTATAATTTTTGTAATATTTTTTAATATTAAAGAAGTTTGAATAGAATATAAATGAAATACAGATTTATGATTAGAGCAACAAAATAAAAGTTTTAAACTTACAAATATTAGTAATTCACAAATAAAAAAAAATAAAAGGAAAATACATATAATTTCAGAGAAAGAAAAAAAATATTTTTTGGATAAATTAGTTAAAAATGCTTTGATGAAAGTCCATTGAGTGTGAAATAAAAAAGAAACATTAGATAAATTGTGTAAATATTACAAAAAATATTGTTCTATTATTGATATTTCAAAAGATGAATTTAATTTATCTCAACAAACTTATTATACAGCTATTACTATTTATTTATTAAGATATTTGTCAGTTACTTTTCCTGATTTGTTGCAAAGATTATATTATGTAAAAATCCAAAAAGATAAAGTTGGTAGGAGATGATATGCTTGACACCATAGTTTGGTTATGAATCTAAAAAACTGAATTTGATATGAACAATTTTTAGAAGTTTTGACTCATGAGTTATGACATATAGTGGATTTAGGGCTTATAGTATGAACTTCTAAAGAAAAAAGTAAAAAATATACGGAATTTTGAAGGGCAGTTTTTTCTATAGATGATAAATCACTTGTTTTTTATAGATTGTCTTGGGAATCTGAAAAAATTAAAAAACCATATAGTTATGCAAAGGATTTTGTATCTTGATATTGACTTACAGATACTTTTGAAGATTTTGCAGAATGTTTCAATATGTATGTAAATCATAATTCTGTCTTTAGAAAGATGGCAAAAGAGAGTAATATTTTAAAAAAGAAATATTTATTTATAAACAATATTATGCACTGAAGATATTTACAATCTGATAGTAAATTTAAATATAAAATTGGCTTTAGACCTCGGGATAGCACTGATTTTTCAAAATAATTTGTAATTGACTTTATTTTTCAATTTCTTATAAAAATCTTACTCCATGAGAGTAATTCAAACAGGAGATATATTATGAAAGATGTGACTTATGTTTAAATTTAGCTCCTGGTGTGTCCAGGAGGCTTTTTTATTTAAGAAAAATAATATTGAAAAAAAAATATTATAGATTATTATCTATTTCACGAACTGATAAAGCTGAAATCTTTAAACTATAATTCCTTAACACTTATTTATAAATGAGGGCATCATAGGAAATTGTATTATTTTCTTGGCTCATCAACTTTTAAGTCTCAGGAGGCTTATTATTACATGAAGAAATCTCTTTGTCGGTTTTGTTTTTTATAAATTTAATAAATTTTAAATATGATATCTTTAGCTGAACAAGGTAAAAAACACCAACCATTAGTAAAAATAGAATGAGAAAAATTAGTAATTATAATTTGAAGAGATATAACTCACCCTATGGAAGAAGCTCATTTGATAGATTCTGTAGATATATTAAATATGTCGAAGGCAGGGTTGTTGAGAGTTAAACATTTCGACTTGGAGGCAGG
>JALUXR010000095.1 GCA_027013285.1 Candidatus Altimarinota bacterium
ACAAGGTATCTCTACGAGAACGTGGAGATGGATTACTTATCTAACAAGTGCAAATAAAAAAAATATAACCAAGCAAATTTTTCGGCCTTTTACCTTCTATATATATTAAACTTTAAAATAAATAAATTATGCGGATGTAGTTCAATTGGCTAGAATATCTGCCTTCCAAGCAGAATGTTGCGAGTTCGAGTCTCGTCATCCGCTTTTTTGTTGGGATGTCGCCAAGCTGGTAAGGCACTGGACTTTGAATCCAGTATTCGTAGGTTCGAGTCCTACCATCCCAGTTTGTTTAATGCGGGGTGGAGAAGTGGTATCTCGCTGGGCTCATAACCCGGAGATCGTAGGTTCAATTCCTACCCCCGCAATTGTGCCGAGGTGGTGGAATTGGTAGACACGTCTGGCTTAGAACCAGGTGCTTTATAGTGTGTGGGTTCAAGTCCCACTCTCGGTATTTGTCTTGATTCTTTCTTTGTAATTCTTATACTACAGGAGTATTCCGAGATAGCTCAGCTGGTAGAGCAAGTGGCTGTTAACCACTGGGTCGTGGGTTCGAGTCCCTCTCTCGGAGTTTGATTAAATAATTTAATATTTGAAATATACTAAATGGCTATAAAAAAATCTGCTAAAAAGGCAGCAAAAAGAGCTTTAAAAAATTATGAAGTTAATCTTGTTGTAAAGTTAGCTATGAAAAAAAGTGTTAAGTCTTTTTTGAAAAATGTTGATGAAGGTGTTGCGTCTAAAGAATTAAATGTAGTGTTATCAGACACATATTCAAAAATAGATAAAGCAGTTAAACAATGATTATTAAAAAAACAAACAGCAAGTAGAAAGAAATCTAGATTAGCAAAGAAAGTTTCTTAACTTTCATTTTGTGGGGCTGTAGTTCAGCTGGCTAGAACGCCTGCCTGTCACGCAGGAGGTCGCGAGTTCGAGTCTCGTCAGTCCCGCCATTATTTTGCCAGATTAGCTCAGTGGTAGAGCATTCGCCTTGTAAGCGAAGGGTCGCGAGTTCAAGTCTCGCATCTGGCTAGTCATTTGACCCTATCGTCTAACGGCTAGGATATCAGGTTTTCATCCTGAAGATCGGGGTTCGATTCCCCGTAGGGTTGTATGTTTATGGGTAATTAGCTCAGTTGGCGAGAGCATCTGCCTTACAAGCAGAGGGTCACAGGTTCGAGTCCTGTATTACCCACCATTTAAGGGCTAGTAGCTCAGTTGGTTAGAGCAAACGGCTCATAACCGTTGGGTCGTAGGTTCGAGTCCTACCTGGCCCATTTGTTATTAAAATTAAGTTGAAGATCTTAGGTGATTTGTAAATCCTAAGGGAGATGTATTATATATTTTTTATAGTATTATCTCCAATATGGGGAATTTTTTATTTTTAAATCTTTGTTATGGCTCTTACTAAAAAAGATAAAATTAAATTAGTTAGTGAGTATGAGCAGCTAATTAAAGATTCTGTAAATATGGTTGTTTTGTGATATGAAGCAATTCCTGTATCAGAATCAGTTGCGATGAGAAAACAATTTAGAAATAATTGAGCTACTTACAAAGTTGTTAAGAAAAAAGTTTTTTCTAGAGCAATTGAAAGTCTATGATATGATATAGATTTGTCTAAGTTACCATCTTCTGTGTCTGTATTGTTTTTACAAGATGATTGAATTGTAACTTTAAAAATAATAGAAGAATTTAAGAAAGTATGGAAAAAAGGAAAAGCTCTTTCTAAATTGGAGTATTTATGAGGATGGTTTGAATGAAAATGGCAAGAATCTGATTATGTATCAGTATTAGCTACATTACCATCAAAAGAAGAACTTATTTGAAAGTTTATGTATATGGTTAAATATCCTATCACTTGATTTGTTACAGTGAATTCTAACTTATTATCATGATTTGTTAGAGTGTTGGATCAGATTAAAGAACAAAAATAATTATTTATATTTATTATTAAAAAAATTAAAATGGCATTAACAGAAAATAGTCAAAAAATTATGGATTTGGTAAAAGAATTAACAGTTGTTGAATTAGCAGATTTAGTTAAAGCTTTAGAAGAAGAATTTGGTGTTTCTGCTGCTGCAGCTGCTGTAGTTGCTGGTCCTGCTGCTGCTTGAGCTGAAGAAGCTGGTGATGATAAAGTTACTGTAGAAGTTGCTGAAATCGGTGATAAAAAAATAGCTGTAATTAAAGCTATAAAAGAAGCTTTAGGTTTAGGATTAAAAGAAGCTAAAGAAAAAATAGCTGAGGTTCCAGCTGTAATTAAAGAAAAAATTTCTGCTGAAGAAGCTGATGAATTAAAAGCTAAACTAGAAGAAGCTGGTGCAGTAGTTAATTTAAAATAAGTAGAATTTAAAAATTTAATATAAATTTATATGTCTGAATTGAATAAAGAGACATTAGTAGAATGATTGATTTCAAATAAAGTTTATATTTGAACTACTAGATCTAAATTCTTCCCTAAGATTACTGAAAAAAGTACATTAGGTGTTGTTAATAAAGAGATGGTTATTGATCCTTCTGTTACAGCAGAAATGTTGTTGTCTGCTAAAGAGAAAATTAAGTGACTTAAGGAAGCTTGAAAAAATGTATTGTTAGTTTTGGATAAAGAGGTATTTAGAGATGATGTTGAGGAAATATGTAATACTTCAAATACATTATTCTTAAATAATAAAGTTCCAAGTTGATTGTTTACAAATTTTTCAACTTTTTCAAAAAGTATTGGTGCAATGAATAATCTTAGAAAACTTATTTCTTCAGATAAATTTGCAAAATTAACTAAAAAAGAACAATTAATTACTAAAAGAAATTTATCTAAGTTTGAATTAGTTTATAAAGGTGTAACTAATTTAAGAAAAGTTCCTGATTTAGTAATTGTTGTTGATGCTGAATATAATACTTGAGTTATTAAAGAATTGGAAAAAGCAAAAATTGATTATATAGCTATTGCTAATACTGATTTGTCTAGATGGTTATCTACAAATCATTTGATTGTAGCTAATACTAATTCATATGAGAGTGTTATGTATATGTTGAATTATTTATTAAAATAATCTTTTATGACAGAAAATAAAGATAGTCTAGATTTATGAGTAGCAGAAATGTTGCAAAATAATTATATACCATCAGAATCAGAAAGAAAAAAAGTGTTAGTATGTTATTTCTTATTATGAATAATTATATTTCTTAGTAAAAAAGAAATTACAAAATATGAAATATTTCACTTAAGACAATCTATTTGATGGTGGACTGTCTTTTTTCTGTTTTTTATCATATCTATGGTATTTATTTTTATTCCGTTTATAAAGATAATTCCAATATTGTTATTTATAGCTATATTTGTTTTGTGGGTTATATTTGTAAAACAAGCTTGGGAATGAAAATATGTTATAGAGATAAATTGAAAAGAGAAAATTTTAGCACCATTTTTTGTTGGAATAGGTAATTGGATATTAGAATTATTTGATGTTAAATTTAAAGTTAAATAATATATTTATTATATTAATTGTATTAATAATATGGCAAAAGTAGATATTGCATTATTAAAAAAGTTAAGATGAATTACAAATGCTCCATTGAAAGATTGTAAATCTGCATTAATTGAAGCAAATTGAGATTTGGATTTAGCTCAAGAAGTTTTAAAGAAATCATGAGCTATTAAAGCTGCTAAAAAGGCAGATAGAGATACTAATGAATGAATAGTAAGAGTTAAATCTGAAAATTGAGTTGTTGTATGAGTAAAATTGGCTTGTGAAACAGATTTTGTTGCTAAAAATGAACAATTTATTTGATTTGCAGATAAAATTTTAGATAAGTTATTATCTTTGGATATAAAAAATATATCTGATATTGATAATCTATCTGAATGAGATTTAAAAGAATTGAATGATATAGTTTCTGAAACAGTTTCTGTAGTCTGAGAAAATGTTAAATTATTAGATGTTTTTAAAATATCTTGAAAACAATCTTATATTTATAATCATCCTGGAAATAAGGTAGTATGAATTGTTTTATATAAATCTGATGATGCAGAAGTAGATTCTGTTTCTAAGGAATTAGCTTTACAAGCTGTTGCAATGAATCCAGAATATATTAAAATGGAGGATATTCCACAAGATGTTATGGATAAACAAGTAGAAGAATTTAAGGAAGAAGTTATTGCTTCTTGAAAACCTGAAAGTATTGCAGATAATATAGTTAAATGAAAGACAAATAAATATTTCTCACAACTTGTATTATTAGAGCAATCTTGGATTAGAGATGAATCAAAAAAAATGAAATCTCTTGTTCCTGCAGATTATGAATTATTAGATGTTATAAGATATTCTATATAGTTACAGTGCCTTACCTGAATTGTAAGGTTAGCCTTTAGGGGTTACTTTAATTAATAAATTATTTAAAATGGCTTTATGAAAATATGAAGTTGTAGTGTTGTTTGATGCTGCAAATGCTCAAGATAAAATAGATGAGACAAAAAAAGAAGTTGAAACTTTAATTTCAGATTTTTGATGAAAGATATTAGATAGAGATGATATAGGTTATATGGAGGCATTATATTCAATTTGATCTTCATCAAATCCTTATTATTATTCTTTATATACTGAACTTGAATGAGATTCTATGAAGGAATTTAAGAGAAAGTTAGGTATAGTTTGACCTGTAGTAAGATATAAAGTATTTAAAATGAAAGATACACAAAAGTTTTTGAAATTTAAGGAAATGGAAAAAGAATTAGAAAATATAGATTTCTCTGATTTATCAAAACCTTGAATCTTTAATGAAATAAAAGCTTAGTGTTATTTACTTATTAAGTAAACAATATGAGAACATTAAATGAAGTTACATTATTATGATGGGTTGCTAATGATCCATTGTTAAAAGAGACACAAACTTCTCAAAGTTTAACTGTATTTAATCTTGCTACTAAAAGAACTTGGACTACTAATGATTGAGAAAAGAGAGAAGAATCTCAATTTCATAAATTAGTATGTTGGGGTAATTTAGCTGAAAGAGCACTTAAGTTGTTGCATAAATGAGATTTAGTGTATATTAAATGATACTTACATAATAGAAAGGTTGAAATAGAATGAGAAGAAAGAGCAAGAATTCTTACTGAAATTGTAGTTAATGATTTGTTATTATTAAATAGAAAATATACTGAGAATTCTGATGTTAAAAAAAATATTGAATAAATTTATATCTTTATTATAGTTTGAAAATGAATAAATCTATCTTTACAAAAGATAATGAACATTTAATAAACTGGAAATCAGTTATATTATTGAAGCATTTTTTGAACAGATTTGGTAATATTAAAATGAGAAAATTTACTAAATTATCTGTTAAATATCAAAAAAGAGTTAGAAAAGCAATTATTAATTCTAGAGAATTAGGATTAATACCATATATTAAATAATTTAATTATATTAAAAGACAATTATGCCAGGAAAATTAAATAGAATTAGAAAATATAGATGGAGAAAAAGAAGTACTACTCATGGTTTCCTTGTTAGAAAATCTACAAAATCTTGAAGAAGAGTTTTGAAAAGAAGATTATTAAAATGAAGAAAAACTCTTGCTGTTGTAAAAAAATAATTTTATTATAAATTATTAAGAAGTTTTATGATCGAAAAAATATTAAAAATTAGTAGTATTTAATATTATTACCTTACTTTATTTTAGTGAGGTCTTTTTTATTTAATATATTTTTACAATATTATGTCAAAAATTATATCAAAAGATAGTATACTTTCTTCTTATAAAAGAAATAAATATGGTAGAGTTTTTTTATCAGAACAAAGAAAATTAACATCTTTTCCAAATCTTTTAGATGCACAAAGAAAATGATTTGAGCAGTTTGTGAATTTTTATATTCATGAATTGTTTAAGGATGTTCTGCCTATTGATTATACAGCTTGAGATCAAAAAATAGTTATAAATGTTTCTGATATTAAATTAGAAGCTCCTACAATTACTATTGATGAAGCTAAAAGAAACGAAAAGAATTATGCATGATTATTAAAATGAAAATTAACTCTTGTTAATGAAACAACTTGAGAAATCCTTTTTGATAAATCTGTTAGTATATGAATGTTACCATTCTTAACAGAGAATTGTTCATATATTATAAATTGAGTTGAAAGAGTTGTTATATCTCAAATTGTTAAATCATTTGGTATATTTTTTGGTAAAAATATTAAAGAGCTAACAACATCTTTTAAAATTGTACCTAAAAGATGAGTTTGGTTGGAGGTTATAGTAGAAAAAAGAGGATATATTACAGTAAGACTTGATAGATCAAGAAAATTTCCACTAACTACATTGTTTAGATTGCTTTGATATGAAACTAATGAGGCTATAAGAACTATTTTTCCAGAACCTAAAGAATGAGAAACTGATTATATTTGATTAACTTTAGCAAAAGATACAACAACTTCTTCAGATGAAGCTGCACTTTTCATTTATAATAAGATTAGACCTGGTGAAAATATAGATGCTGAATCAGCTTTGGATTATTTGAAAACTTTATTTTTAGATGATCAAAGAATAGAATTATGATCTATAGTTTTAAGAAAAATTAATTCAAAATTATCTTTGAATAAAGATTTTACTAAAAAAGAAGATAATGTTTTGTCTGATGATATAATTATTGAAGCTACAAAATATTTATTAAATTTAGCTTCTAATAAAAGATGATATTATGAAGATGATATAGATTATCTTTCAAATAGGAGAGTAAGGCTTTTTGGTGAAATAATGCATAATCATTTACAACCTATTTTTAGAAGATTTCAAAAATCTATTAAATGAAAATTATCTGTATTAGATTTGAGTGAACTTAAGACTCTTAAAATTACAGATTTAGTTAATTTTAAAATGTTGGATAATGCTATAAAATCATTTTTTGCTACTTCTCAATTAAGTCAGTTCTTGGATCAAACTAACCCTATGGCTGAATTAGAGCATAAAAGAAGACTTACAGCTCTTTGACCTAGTGGTATTAAAAGAGAAACTGCAACATTTGAGGTTAGAGATGTGCATCCTTCTCATTATGGTAGAATTTGTCCTATTGAAACTCCAGAATGACATAATATTGGTTTAGTTATTTATCAAGCTTTATATTCTAGAATAAATGAAGATTGATTTTTAGAAGTTCCAGCTGCAAAAGTTGTTAAGGAAGTAAAACCTAAAGTTAAATTATTACTTAATAGAATTGCTGATGAGGATATTTTTGATAAAAAATGAAATCTTTTGGTTAAAGATGAAGAATTAATTACTGAAGATATAGCTAAAAAAATAGAAAAAGAATATACAATAAATGTAAAAGTAAGACCATTTGTTTCTGATGAAATAGAATATATCTCTCCAGAAAATGATGAAAGATATGTTATTGCTGATGTAACTCTTCCTTTGGATGATTATAAAAATATTTTAGCAAAAAGAGTCCCAGGTAGACATTATTATGATATGGAAATGTATCATGTAAATGATGTAACTCATATAGATGTTGATCCTTCTTGTATTTTCTCTGCAAATACAGCATCAATTTCTTTTGTAGATCATAATGATCCAGTAAGGGCTTTGATGGGTACAAATATGCAAAGACAAGCTGTTCCTTTACTTAGGCAAGAAGCTCCATTGTGTGGTACTTGATTAGAATGAGATATTGCTGAGAGAACTTATGCAGTTAAAAATGCTGAAGATGCAGGAGAGATTATTTATGTTGATGCAAAAAGAATAAAAGTTAAATATAAGAAATTAGGAGTTAAAGAATATGAATTATTAACTTTTAAAAAATCTAATCAAAAGACTATTTTACACCAAGTAGCTAAAGTTAGTTTGTGACAAAAAGTTAAAAAAGGAGATTTATTATTAGAATGACCTTCTGTAGTAGACGGAGAATTAGCTATTGGTAAAAATTTAAGAGTTGCATTTATGAATTATGAATGATATAATTTTGAAGATGCTATTATTATAAATAAAAGATTAGTTAAAAATGATGATTTGTCATTAATCCATATAATTGAATTAGATATGGAAGTATCTGATACTAAATTATGACATGAAGAAATAACACCTGATATTCCATCTGTAAGTTTGGCTAAATTAAGAAATTTATGAGATGATGGTATTGTAAAAATTTGAACATATGTAGAATGAGGAGATATACTTGTAGGTAAAGTAACACCGAAATCTGAATGAGATTTAACTCCAGAAGAAAAACTTGTTCATGCAATATTTGGTGATAAATCAAAATCTGTTAAAGATACTTCTTTATATTTGCCAGCTTGAACTTCTGGTAAAGTAGTAGATGTTGTTATTCTTGATTCAGATAAATGAGATGATTTACCTTCAGCTGTTTTGAAAAAGATAAAAGTATATATTGCTAGTACTAGAAAAGTAGAAATTTGAGATAAGATGTCTTGAAGACATGGTAATAAAGGTATTGTTGCTAGAATAATTCCTGAAGAAGATATGCCATTTACAGAAGATGGACAACCAATAGATGTTATCTTAAATCCACTTGGTGTAGTTTCAAGAATGAATTTATGACAAGTATTAGAAACACATTTATGATTGATAGCTAAAACTTTATGAGAAAATTTAGCTGTTCCATTATTTTCAGACTTTGATAGAAAGCAATTAACAGATTTGTTTGTAAAATTGTGATTACCTGCAGACGGTAAATTTGCAGTGTATAATGGTAGAACTTGAGAAGCTTATGATAGTAAAGTAACTATTTGATATATGTATATGTTAAGACTTGTTCATATGGTTGAAGATAAAATTCATGCAAGAAGTGTTTGACCATATAGTTTGATTACTCAACAACCTCTTGGTGGTAAATCTCATAATGGTTGACAAAGACTTTGAGAAATGGAAGTTTGGGCACTTGAAGCATATTCAGCTGTAAATATTTTACAAGAAATGATTACAATAAAATCTGATGATGTTATGTGAAGAAATAAGGCATATGAATCTATTATTAAATGAGAACCAATTCATGTAAATTGATTACCAGAAAGTTTCAATTTATTAGTGTTTGAATTAAAATGATTAGCTCAAAATATCTTATTCTTAGATAATGAAAATATAGATAGAATACATAAAGAAAGAGTTGAAAAAATTAAAGAGTTGAGCTTAAAATGAATTAGTTTAAAGCAAAATATGATTACAGATACTGTAGAAGAAACAGAAGATGAAAAAGTAGAAGTTATAAATGATATTGTAAAAGATATGGAAGAATATGGAGAAATAGATGATGCAGATTAATTTTATACTTTAAAATGATATATTTATGTCACAAGCAAATAATGAATTTGACTGAATTATGGTGAAATTGGCTTCTTCTGAAGAAATTCAAGAATGGTCAAAGTGAGAAATAACTATACCAGATACAGTTAATTATAGAACATGAAAACCTAAAGAATGAGGTTTATTCTGTGAAAAAATTTATTGACCTACAAAGAATTATGAATGTTCTTGTGGTAAATATAAATGAATAAGATATAAATGAATTTTATGTGATAGATGTTGAGTAGAAGTAGTTTCTTCTAGAGTAAGAAGAGAAAGAATGGGTCATATTAAACTTAATTCTCCCGTAATTCATATTTGGTATTATAAAGCTCATCCTTCTGTTATTTGATCATTACTTAATTTATCTTCAAAAGAGATTGAGAAGGTAGTAAATTATGTTAAATATGTAGTTTTGGATATAAATGAAAAACAAAAAGAAAATATTATTAAAACTATAGATAGAGATTTTCATAATAAAGAAAAAGAAATAGAAGATATTTTTGATAGAGAAATATTGGAATTAAGTGAAAAATGATTAGAACAAGATAAATATAAGAAAGAATATGAAGCTTTATTAGCTTTGAAAGAAAAAAACTTAGATACTTTGAATAAAGAATATTCTGATACAAAATCTATGTTGAAGAGTTTAGTAGTAGGTTCTACAATTCATGAAAGAGAATATAGAATGATTTATCATAAATATGAATGAGCATTTGTTTTTTGATCATGAGTAGAGGCATTAAAATCTATGTTAAAATGATTAAATATAAAGTCTAGTATAGATGAAATAACAAAAGAACTTAAAGCATCTAAATGAAAGAAAAGAGAAGATTTATTTAAGAGATTAAAGATTTTTATTAATTTTTATACATCTTGAACATCAACAGAATCTTTGGTTTTAAATAATTTGCCTGTTATTCCTGCTGATTTAAGACCCATAGTTCAACTTGATGGTTGAAAATTTGCATCTTCTGATATAAATATTTTTTATAGAAGAGTTCTAATGAGAAATATTAGACTTAAGAAAATGATAGATTCAGGTATGCCAGAAGTTGTTAAAAGAAATGAAATAAGACTTTTACAAGAATCTGTGAATAATCTTTTTGTTTGAGAAAAGAATCAAGCTTGAAAATGATGAGCATGAGTAAAAGTTTATAAATCTTTAACTGATATTCTTGTTGGTAAAGAAGGTAGATTTAGAAAGAATTTACTTGGTAAGAGAGTCGATTATTCTTGAAGATCTGTAATTACTGTGTGACCAGATTTGAAACTTAATGAGTGTTGAGTACCAATTTATATTGCAGTAAGAATATTTACACCTTTTATAATTTCTAGATTATTGAAATTAAAGATAGCTCATACTCCTAAACAGGCTGAGAAACTAATAAAGGAAGAAACTCCTATTGTTCTTAAATTGTTAAAAGAAGTTATAAAAGATAAATATGTATTATTAAACAGGGCTCCTACATTACATAGACTTGGTATTCAAGGATTTAAAATAAAACTTATGCCTTGAAAAACTATTAGATTACATCCATTAGTTTGTCCAGCTTTTAATGCGGATTTTGATGGTGATCAAATGTGATTACATTTACCTATTTCAAAAGAAGCTCAGAAAGAAGCTGCTGAATTTTTGTCAGCTGATAAAAATATTTTAAAACCTAGTTCTTGAGAACCAATTATTACACATACTCAAGAATTAATTCTTTGAATATATTATCTTACACATATTGAAAAAGAAACTCCTATAAAAGCATATTTTAGAAATATGGATGAAGTTCTTAAATTTTATGATAATGGAGAATTAGACATAAAAGATAGAATAATATTTGAATATAATTGAGAGAATATAGATACTATAGTTGGTAGAGTTATATTAAATAATGTTTTGCCAGAAGATCTTATATTTTTAAATGAAACTATTAGAAAGAAACAATTAAAAAAATTATTGGATGATGTATTTGAAGTTGCTTGAATGGAGAAAACTGTAGAAGTTGCAGATAAATTAAAAGATTATGGTTTTATATATGCTACAAAATCTGCAGTTACTATAAATGCATATGATTTCTTAGTTCCAGATGAAAAAAAAGCTTTACTAGCAGAATGAGATGAAAAAGTAAAACAAATTCATGATGCTTGGTATAAATGAATTGCTACAAATGAAGAAAAACATAATCAAATTATTGCAATTTGGACAGATATAAAATCTAGGATAGAAACTGCATTAAAACCTTATTATAAATGATGAAATGATTTATTTGCTTTGGTTGATTCTGGTGCTAAATGAAATTGGTGACAATTAACTCAAATGGCAGGTATGAAATGATTAGTTTCAAATCCAAAGGGTGAGGTTATTGAATTACCTATTAAATCATCAGCTATTGAAGGATTTAATACTCTTGAATATTTTATTGCTGCTCATGCTTGAAGAAAAGGTAAAGCTGATACAGCTTTGAAAACTGCTGAATCTGGTTATTTGACAAGAAAACTTGTAGATTCTAATCAAGATATGATTGTAAGAGAACATGATTGTTGAACAGAACATGGATTAGTTATTACAAAAGAAGAGGTAGAACAAAAAAGAAGTACTTTATTTGAAGAAAATTTTGGTAGAGTATTATTTGCTGACTTGAAAGATGTACAATGAAATGTATTGAAGAGTAAATGAGATTTGATAGAGAATAAAGATAAATATTTGTTTACTGATAATGAAATAGATTTTGTAAATGTTAGATCACCTATAACATGTGAAACTTCATCAGGTGTTTGTCAAAAATGTTTTGGTATGGATTTATCAAATAGAAAATTAATTAAAATTTGAACTCCGGTATGAGTGATTGCAGCTCAAAGTATTTGAGAACCTGGTACTCAATTGACAATGCGTACATTCCATAGTGGTTGAGTAGCTTCTGCAGAATGAGATATGACTCAAGGTATTAAGAGAATTGAACAATTATTTGAGGTAAGAACTCCAAATAATCCGGCTGTAGTGTCTCCTTTGGATGGACAAATATCATTTACAAATTCTTGAAATTACGTAAAATTAAGGATTTCTTGAGAAACTGAGAAGAAAAATTATCTTGTAAAAGAATGATATTCTGTAGTTGCTAAGAAAAATGATATATTAAGAAAATGAACTGAATTTGCTGTAAAATGAAGATCAAAACTTAAGATAGAAGAAGATTGTATAGTATTAGAAACTTATAAGGATAAAATAATTGTTTGAGTACAAAAAACATTTAATACTGATGTTCATACAAACATGTGAATAAAAGTAAAAGATGGAGAAAAAGTATATAAATGACAAGTTTTAACTAGTTGAGTTATAGATCTTAAATCTTATTCAGAAATTGTATGAGATTTGGAAGCTCAAAAATATATTGTTGATGAGATAAAAGCAGTTTATGTAAGTCAATGACAATGATTAAATAATAAATATGTAGAGTTAGTTGTTAAAAATTTATTTTCTAGAGTTTATATTGAAGAGGTTGGTGATAGTTTATTAGTTCCATGAGAAATAGTAAGATATGAAGACTTTGTAAAGATTTCTAGAGAATTAGAAAAAGAATGAAAAAAAGCTCCAGCTTGAAAAAGACTTATTCTTTGATTAACTAATTTAGCTAAAAGTACAGATTCTTGGATGTCTGCTGCATCTTTCCAAGAAACTATGAGAATGTTAGTTTCTTCTAGTATTAGATGAGATATAGATAGATTAAATGATTTGAAGGCAAATGTAATTATTGGTAGAAAATTACCTATTGGTAAATATTTTCCTTGAAATGAAGAACAAGAAGAAACTACAGAACAAGAAAAAATAGAAGAGTAATATCGAAGGCACAGACGGTGAGTCTGTGTTTTTTTGTTGTTTTCAGTTAGTTTTTTCTTATTTTATATTTATTTAGTTTATTAAAATAAATTATGGATTTAGAAAATGGAATTAAATCTTGTCAAAAATGTGACCTTTATAAAACTTGTAATTCTCCAATTGTATGAGATTGAAATTTTGACTCAAAAGTATTATTTATTTGAGAAGCACCAGGTGCTGATGAAGATGTTCAATGAAAACCTTTTGTTTGAAGAAGTGGTAAAGTCCTTACAAAAATATTAGAATGAATATGATTTTATAGACAAAAGGATTATTATATTACAAATATAGTAAAATGTCGTCCACCTGCAAATAGAGATCCAAAGAAAGAGGAAATACAAGCTTGTTCTCCATATTTATTGGAACAAATTATTAAGTGAAAGTTTAAAATTATAGTAACATTATGAAGATTTAGTATGAATTTTTTTATGCCAAATTTAAAAATTTCACAGGATAGAGGAAAAATACTAAAATTAGATGAATTTAATTGACATAAATTTGATGAAGATATTTATTTATTACCATCATATCATCCTGCTGTTGCTTTATATTCTCCTAGTAAGATTGATCTAATTAAAAAAGATTTAGAACAAATTAAAGAATTGAGAGAAAAATTATTTTAGTTGTAAAATTAAGATATTTTTGTAAAATTAAGATAGTTATTTTATAATTTATTTGTTTAAAATGAAAAAATATTTATTTATTTTGTTGATGTCTACTCTTACATTTTTTAGTAGTTTTACATTTGCTAATTATACATGGGATGATAGTACAGATCAGATTTATACACAAAATCAATCTGATGTGATTAAATCAAATGATATTAATGATCCTTTAAGAAATGGAACTACTTCAGCTGCTTGATGAATAAATTGAATTGCAAAATGAAATGATAATCATCAACAAAATTTGATAGATTATTTGAGTAAGTGGATAAATTATTTTTTATGATTTTTATGATTATTAGTTATAATTTTAATTATAAAAGATGGTATTGTAATGATTACTGCAGCTGGAGATGAATGAAAGAAAAAAGAAGCTTTTGTAAATTTAAAAAATTATATTTTAGCTTTAATTTGAATTTGATCTTCTTATCTTTTGATTAATTTAATATTTTATTTTATAAATGTAAATACATGAATAATTTCATAAAAGTATTTTTTATAAGTTTTATAGGTTTGTTTTTGTGTTTATTTGTAGTAAATGGAGAAGATTTTCCGTATAAAGATATTAATAATGTATCAATTTCAACTGATAATGATAAATCACTAAAAGATATAGTAATTCCTAAACATAATAATTCTACTTTAGATAAGTTATCTAAAAGTTTTTTATGAACTGATTTCTCTGATCAGTCTGATCCAGCTGTTTATTATATTTCAAAATTTATAAATTATTTTCTTAGTATATTAGCTTTTATAGCTTTTATAGTTCTTGTTTATTGATTTTCTATGGTTTTTACAGGGAAAACTGATGAATGAATTAAAAAATGAGGTAAATTTATAAAGATGGCAATAGTAGCAATTGTTGTAATATGAGTGAGTTGGTTAATTTCTATGTGGGTAATTTCTATTTATACTCAACATGTAATTTCTTAACATAAAAAAAAGAGTAGTTTAATTTCTACTCTTAATTATTTTATTATATTTTTAATTTGTGGATTTTTGATCAAGGCATCGACCGGATTCGAACCGGTGAAAGAAGGCTTTGCAGGCCCCTCCATTAGACCACTCTGGTACGATGCCAAATAACTTAAATGGGGTGGCTGACGGGACTTGAACCCGCAACGACTGGTACCACAAACCAGGGCTCTGCCAGTTGAACTACAGCCACCATAAAGTGAAGATTATAATAATGTTTTAGAAAATAAATTCAAGTAAATATTATGGAAAAATTATATTGGCTATGAATAGTTGTGTTTTCATTTTTTTTATGATATTTTATTTGAAAACTAATTAAATATACAGAACTAAGGAAAGAAAGGAAAAAATCAGTTAAAAGATCTCGTTCTGTAATTTTATGAGAAAGTTATGAAACTTTGGCTCCTTTTATGAAAGATGTAAAATATCACCCAAAAGATATGAATTTTTTATGAAAATGAGTAGATTATATTATTTTTGATGGGTTATCAAATTGAGAGCTTAAACAAATAGTTTTTTTAGAGATAAAAACTTGAAAATCTAGACAGAATTTGAATGAAAAACAGATAGAAAAAATAATCAAAGATAAAAAAATCAAATATGAGATAGTGAGGTGGTAGGATTTTTCTTGTTGAAAAGATTTTGTAATTTTGTATATATTAAATATATTTATTTATTTATAATCTTTTTTAATGAAAAAAATAATATTTTTCTTTAGTTTGTTTCTAAGTTTGTCTACAAGTTTTGCAGTTCAACGGAATTTACCATGAATACATTTGATTACTAGGCAAGAATGGTGAGCAAATAGTAAATATTTATTTTCAGATTATAAAGCTTACCAAAATTTAATAAAACAAGATACAGATTTAAATAAAAAAATTACAGAAAATCCTAAAAAATACTGGCAAGTTTTGAAGCAAAGGGCTATAAGAAAAGAAAGAGAAAAATATATGTTATCTCATTGGAAAGAGCAAATAAAAGCTGATAAGGTAGTTTATACTTTAGATTGAAAAAAACTTTGGTGGCCAATGTGATATAAGTTTCATAAAACAGATATAATAATTCACCATACTGCAGTAAATTACAATAGATTTAATACAAAACAAGAAATTGAAAAATATATTAGATGAGTTTATTATTATCATGCTATCCAAAGATGATGGGGTGATATTTGATATAATTTTTTGATAGATAAATTTTGAAATATTTATATTTGAAGAAAAGGTGGTGCTGGAGTAATTGGTGCTAATTCTTCTTATAATAATCCTCCGTCTATTTGAATAGCTTTAATTTGAAATTTTCAAATACAAAAACCTACACAAAAACAACTAAATGTATTAATTAAATTAATAACAGCTTTGGTAAAAAAATACAACATTAATCCTTATTCTAAAATTGTTTATCATGAGGAGTCTAACAAATGGCCTTATATTAAAAATTTAACAAATTATGCAATAGTAGGACATAGGGATACAGGTCATACTCTTTGTCCTGGTAAATATTTGTATGCTGACTTACCATATATTAGAAGACAAGTTTTTTTAGCTTTAAAATATTATAAATCTAAACAGGATCATAAAAATATAAAAATGATAACTTTTAAAAAACAAGTGAAAGAAATTAATTTATGAAAAAGATTTTCACTTACAAAAACTATAGTTATTAAATTAAAAAATATTAAAGATTTACAAAGTTGTGAATCACATATTGCTTGATTAAATGTTTATTGTAAAGGAAATACAATAGAATTAAATTTGGAAAAATATTTTGCTTTTTGAAATAGATGGATAACTGCTTATTCTCCAAAATATAATTATAAACTACAAATTTATCCTATTTTTATGGATAATATTAGATATTTGATGAAGCAAAAAGCTTTAAAGTATCTATGATGAAAAGTAAATACTCATAAAATAAAAAAAATACAATATAAAATATATTCTAATCAAATTCCTAAACTAATTAAAAAACCTGTAAAAGTATTATTGTATGATTTGTCAAATTTTGAGCATTATCAGATAAGATGTACTAAAGCCTGTACTTTATTAACATCCAAATGAAAAATTTATAATATTAAAAATTTTCAGATAGATAAATTTTCTGATCTTATTGTTTGGATTAAAAATAAGATGATACCTACTAATTCTTTAACTATTTTGAGTAATGGATGAGAAATAATTTTTGTAAATTATAAAAGAAAATCTTATGCTTGAATTCCTTGGAATAGTTTTAAATGAAATATAGCTATTAAAAAAAGTTTAGTTAGAGATATTTGATGAAAATATCAAAAAAGGTTTGTTGTAATAAATATGCTTGATGTAAATGATTATTTAGCTTGAATAGCAGAAAGTGATGATAATATGCCTTTTCAAAAAATTAAAGTGATGGCTTTGTTAGCAAAAACATATTTATTATTTTATTTAAATAAAAAAAATCAACAACCATCTATACCAGCTTGAGCTATTTATAATGCTATAGATGATCCAAGAATATTTCAAAAATATGTCGGAGCTGGATATGAAAGAACTTCTAAACTATGGTCGAAGGCACTTGCTCAGACAAAAAATGAATATTTACTATATGATAATTACATTCCTATATTGCCATACTTTAGTTGCTCACCTGGTTTTACATTTTCAGCTAAACAAAAATTCGGTTGGGTAGATACTCCGTATTTGGTAAATAATATTGATTTGTGAAAGTGTAATAAATTTTACGGACATTGAGTTGGGTTGAGTTGAAGGTGAGCTGAATTTTTAGCTAGAAAATGATTAAATTATAATCAAATTATTCAGTGGTATTTTCCTGGGGTAGAAGTGAAAACTTTAAAATAATAATCATATAATTATGAACTTAAAAAACTATATTAAAGAAATACAAAACTTTCCAAAAGAATGAATAAATTTTAAAGATATGAGTCCTATTTTACAAAATTCAGAAGCTTTAAATTATACAATTCAACAATTTAAACAAAATATTAAAAATATAGATAAAATTGTTTGACTAGATGCAAGAGGATTTATATTTGGTTCTATTTTGGCTTATGAAATGAAAATACCATTTGTAATGCTTAGGAAAAAATGAAAACTTCCATGAGAATGTGAAAGTATTTCTTATGATTTAGAATATGGTAGCAATACTTTTGAAATTCAAAAAAGTGCAATTAAAAAATGAGATAAAGTTGCGATAGTAGATGATTTGCTTGCAACCGGTGGAAGTGCAAAAGCAGCTTGTGATTTGATGGAAAAACTTGGATGAGAAGTTCAAAATTTAAATTTTGTGATAGAATTAGAATTTTTAAACTGAAAAGAAAAGTTTTGAGATAAAAAAATATTTAGTTTGGTAAAGTTTTAAAAAAAAGAGAGATATTTTCTCTCAATATTTTTATTAAATTTTAATTTTAGTTTTTTGTGTGTCACTTTCATTTTCTTCTTTAATAACTGTATTATTTTCAAAGTCTACAGTTTTAAGTCCTAGACTTTCATCTATCCATCTTAAATATTCATTTGATCATTTTATGATTGGTAGAGCTATAATTTCTGGTGTTGTATATGGATGTAAATCTTTAACTGTTTTTTCTATTGTTAGAAAATATCTGGCTCTAGTTTTTGCTGTTAAAATAAGTTCATGATTTTTTTCTATTTTTCAGTTCCATAAATAAACTGATTTGATAGTATCTGTGATTTGGACACAGCTTACTAGCTTTCTATTTACTAAAGCTGTAGATATTTTGTCAGCTGATTCTATGTTTGGACATGTTATACTTATTTGAACATATTTGATATATTTTCTTGTTGAATATTCTTTCATTTTGTTTATTTTTTATTTAATTAAATTGTTATAATTATAGGATTTTTATTTTTTTTGTCAAACAAGTTATTTATGTATTTTGTTTATATTTTAAAATGTTCTGATAAAACACTTTATACTTGAATTACTACTGATTTAGAAAAAAGGTTAAAACAACATAACTGAGAAATTTTATGATGAGCAAAATATACAAAAGCTAGACAACCTGTTCAGCTTGTTTATTCTGAAAAGAGTGAAAATAGAAGTTTGGCTACAAAAAGAGAAATAGAAATTAAAAAATTAACTAGACAGGAAAAAATGGATTTAATAAATAAAAAATAATTTATGCAAAAATGAAAATATAGACACTATAAATGAAAATTTTATGAAGTTTTGTGAATAGCTTTACATTCTGAAACATGAGAAAAATTTGTAGTTTATAAATGTTTGTATGAAACTCCAGAGCTTATAAAAGAATTTTGAGAAGCTCCATTTTTTGTAAGACCTTATGATATGTTTTATGAAGAAATAGATATTAACTGAAAAAAAGTAAAAAGATTTGAGTTTATTTGATAAAATTAACTATGAAAATAGTATTTTTGCTGCCTCCAAGTGAAGGAAAACAAGTTTGATGAAATTATAATAAAGAACAATTAAGTTTTAAATTTGAAAAACCTTGTCATATAGCTACAAATCTTACAGAAAAAGATTTAAAATGTAGTTGAAAAAGATTTGAAGAATGACTTTTTCTAAATCAAACTTTATGTAAATGACAACAAAAAGAATACTTGGAAGCTATAAATAGATATTCTTGAGTAATGTATAATTCTATTGATTATAGTTGAATGACAGAAAAATGAAAATGTTTCTTTGAAAATAATTTTTTAATTTTATCTTGAATGTATGGAATTATAAAACCATTTGATAAAATATGAAATTATAAATTACCACTTGAAAAAGCTGATTTATATAAGTTTTGGTGGGATAAAATTCCAGATACAATTGTAAATTTAAAGCTAGATTATATTGTAAATTTACTACCAATAAACTATGCAAAGCTTATTTGACTTGGAACGAATTGTAGTAGACATAAAAAGAAACTTGAAAAAATACTAAATTCTTGAATAAAAATAATAAATATAAACTTTCTAAAAATTGATTGAAAAAAAATTTCTCATTGAGTAAAAAAAATAAAATGAGAATGGATAAAAAATATTTGTGAAAATAATATTATAGATTATAAAAATTTTTGATGAGAAGTTATTGGAAATTGAAATATAATTGATATGAATTTTATTAAAAATAATTAAATTTTATGAAAGAGATAATTGATATACTTAAAGAGTATAAACTTGTGAAAAAAGAATTTTATATTACAGTTTTAGTCTTATTTTTAACAGAATCAGTTTTTTTATATTTTCCACAAATAAGTAAAGAATTAATGCATGTTTTGGAAATTAAATGAAGTATGCAAAATTTATTATTTTGGTTTTGTGTTTGAATATTTTTTGTTATTTTAGGTTCTGCTTTTTGGATGATTTCATCCGTTTTGGAATCAAAATTATGGGCTTTATATTTGAAAAATATAAATCAAAGTTATAAAGAAAAACTTTTATCAAAAAATTATACTCAAATTATAGAGGAATGAAGCTGAAAACTTATTGCTAGGTTTAATAGATGAATTCAATCTCAAGCAAATATATTTCTTGGTATAATTGAAATCATAACAAATACAGTTTTTAAAATTGTAGTTATATCAATAATTTTTATTTATTTTCTGCCTCCTTTTTTGTTGGTATTGCTGTTTTTTCTTATAGTTATGTATTTTCTAAATTCTTATATTAGAAAAAAAATAAAGAAATATATAGAAGCAGAAAATGAAATATATGAAAAAGATAGTAGATTAGTTATAAAAATAATAAATGAATTTTTACTTATAAAAATTTTTTGAAAAACAAAACAAGAATTAAATTATTCAAAACAAATATTAAATGATTTACCAAAATATAGATCTAATATTAAAAAAAATCAAGTTTTACTTTATTCTAGTTTATTTCTTTTTATAAAAGTCCTGGAATTTAGTGTTTATTTTTTTGTATGAAGTTTTGTGCTAAAGTGAGAAATGAGTATTGCTATGATTGTTATGATAATTTGATATTTATGGACTTTGTGGAATCCAATAGAAACAGCAATTAGAGAAGTAAATAGAATTACGGAAGATTTAGAAGTTTATAAAAAATTAAAAACTTTTTTAGATACACCAAACAAAATAAAAGATGGAACAAAAGAATTTGTATTTAAAGAATGAAAAATAGAAATTAAAAACTTAATTTTTTGATATAGTAAAGATAAAATATTGTTTGATAATTTAAATTTGGAGTTTCTAGCTTGAAAGAAAAATGCTCTTGTAGGACATAGTTGAAATTGAAAATCAACAATTATAAAGATTTTATTAAGACTATATGATTATAAAAGTTGAGAAATATTACTAGATAAACAAAATCTAAAAAAGATTAAAATAGAAAGTTTTTATAAATATATTTGATATTTATCACAAGAACCTTGAATATTTGATGGAACAATAAGAGAAAATTTAGAATATGCTTTTGATGATAAAAATATAGAAAATAAGGAAGAAAAAATATGGGATGCTTTGGAGAAAGCACAGATAGTTGATATGATAGAAAATTTGGAAAAAGGTTTGGATATAGAAGTAGGTGAAAAATGAGTAAAATTAAGTGGATGAGAAAAACAAAGATTAGCAATAGCAAGAATTTTTTTAAAGGATCCAAAAATTATTATTCTTGATGAACCAACTTCTGCACTTGATAGTATATCCGAACATAAAATTACTAAAGCACTAGATGAGCTTATGAAATGAAGAACATCTATAGTGATAGCTCATAGGTTACAAACTGTTATGCATTCAGATAAAATTATAGTTTTGGAAAATGGAAAAGTCTGATGAGAATGAAAACATAATGAACTTATAAAAACAAATAAAATATACAAAACATTGGTAGACTTACAAAACGGGGTTGTGTTAGAATAAAAAATTGTTATTTTTATAATTATTTAACTTTTTAAATTGAAAAAATATTATGAATAAACAATCAATAGTAGAATATTTGTTAGATTTTATAAAAATTGAAATGAAAAATAATGATGCCGGACATGATTATTGGCATATTTATAGAGTTTGGAATTTAGCAAAAACAATTTGAAAAAATGAAAAATGTAATTTATTTGTAGTAGAATTATGAGCAATATTACATGATATAGCTGATCATAAATTTTATTGATGAGATGAAAGTATAGGTCCTAAAAAAGCAAGAAATATACTAGAAGAATTAAAAGTTGAAGAAGAAACTATACAGCATATAGAAAATATTATAAAAAATATTTCATATAGCTCAAATTTGGACTCTAAAAGAGAGTTTGATTCTATTGAATTACAAATAATCCAAGATGCTGATAAACTTGATGCTATATGAGCTATTGGAATTTGAAGGACTTTTGTTTATTGATGAAATAAATGAAGAGAAATGTATAACCCAGGAATAAAACCAAAACTTAATATGACTAAAGATGAATATAGAAAAGATAAAGATCCTACAATAAATCATTTTTATGAAAAATTATTGAGATTAAAGGATTTAATGAATACAAAAACTTGAAAAGAAATGGCAGAGCATAGACATAAATTTATGGAAGTTTTTTTGGAAGAGTTTTTATTAGAATGGGATGGGGAAAAGTAGTTTTAAAAAATAATATTATTTTGATTATTAATTTATAAATTATGTTTAATAAAAAAGTAAAAATTGCAATTTTAGTTGAAAATTGAGTTTGTGATATCTGATTAAAATGAGAATGGTGACTTTCTATGTTTATAGAATATAACTGAACCAAAATTTTATGGGATAGTTGATGAACTTGAATTTTTTTGGAAAATGCAGACAAAATGAATATAGATTTACAAAAAGTAGATACCGTTGTTTTATCTCATTTTCATAATGATCATACAGGTTGATTAAAACATAGTAATTTTGCAGATAATAAAAAAATTATAGCTCATCCAAGAGTATTTAAAGAAGTTTGAAAAGAAATAAAATGAAACTATGAAAAAATAGAAAGTTCCAAAGTTTATAAAATTTCTAATGAAATTTATTTTTTATGAGAAATAGAAAGAACAACAGATTTTGAAAAATGAAAATATTGAAAAGATGAAATGTTAGATGATACTGCTATTGTAATTAGTACAAAAAAATGATTAGTTATCATAGCTTGATGTTCACATTCTTGAATTGTAAATATTTGTGAATATGCCAAAAAAGTTTGCTGAAAAAATATAATTTATTGACTTATATGATGATTTCATTTATTAAAAATGGCATGAAATGATAAAAGTAGTGATGAGCAAATAAATAAAACAATTGATTATTTAAAAAAAGAAAAAATAGAAAAATTATATCCAATGCACTGTGTAGATTTTGAAATTTTATCAAAAATGAATAATGAGATTTGAATTAAAAAACTATCTACTTGAGATATAGTTAAATTTTAAAATTTTATAAAAAATTATGATAAGCAAAGAATTACTAGAAACTATTAATAATATAAACAAAAAACTTGTTGAGAAACAAAATTATGATACTAAAAATACAAAGATATTGGCAAGTTGTGTGAAGTTGCAAGAAGAAACTTGAGAACTTTCAAGAGAAATTTTAACTTTTCTAAAAATAACAAGAAAGAAAAAAATAGATAATTTTTCTTTTGAAGATTTGGAAAGTGAATTTGCAGATGTGGTTTTATCACTTTTGGTTTTATCTAATGATATGTGAGTTGATATAAATAAAGTAATACAACATAAATTAGAAATAATTAAAGATAGAGGTGGAGTTTAAAAACTCTTAAAAAATTGCTATTTATTATTAAATTTAAAATTATGAATAGATATAAACTGCCGTATGCATTGGAAGATGTTAAAAAACTTGATGAAAAGTTTGGAACTCCTTTTTTAATTTTTAATGAAAAACAACTTAGAGAAAAGGTAAGAAGTGTTTATAAATCTTTTTCTTGGTTGCCAAATTTTAAAAATTATTATGCTGTGAAAGCTCACCCAAATCCTTATATTTTGGAAATTTTAAAAGAAGAATGATGTGGAATGGATTGTAGTTCTTTGTGAGAGCTTTATTTAAGTGAAGCAATTTGAAATACTTGACCAGATATCATGTTTACTTCAAATGATACACCGGTTGAGGATTTTAAAAAAGCAAAAGAACTTAATGCAATAGTAAATTTTGATGATATAACTCATATAGATTTTTATATGGAAAATGTAGGAGAACTTACTGAATATGTTTGTTGTAGATACAATCCTTGAGATGAAAAAACTTGATGAAATGATATTATTTGAATACCTTCAGAGGCTAAATATGGTATGACAAAAGAGCAGATTTTTCAAGCTTATGAGAAATTAAAAAATTTATGAGCAAAGAAATTTGGACTTCATACTATGGTGATGTCGAATGATCTAAATCCAGATTCTTTGGTAGAAACTGCTAGATTGTTGCTTGAATTAGTTGTTGAGATTGAAGAAAAAGTTGGTATAGAATTTGATTTTATAAATTTGTGATGATGAGTAGGTATTCCATATCATCCAGATGATAACCCAGTAGATTTGGAATATGTGGCAAATGAGATTAAAAAGGTTTATGATAGTTTGATAGATAATAGTGAAAGAAAAATTCCATTAAATATAGTTATGGAGCAATGAAGAAATATTACTTGACCTTATGCTCAGCTTATTTCCAAAGTGAAACATTTAAAAAATACATATAGAAATTATGTGTGATTAGACTCTTCAATGAGTGATTTTATGAGACCTTGAATGTATGGTGCTTATCATCATATTACAGTTTTAGGAAAAGAAAATAAAGAAAAAAAATATATTTATGATGTAACTGGTTCTTTGTGTGAGAATAATGATAAATTCGCAATTCAAAGGCAACTTCCAAAAGTAGAAATTTGAGATTATGTTGTTTTGCATGATGCATGAGCTCACGGATATGCAATGTGATTTAACTACAATGCAAAATTAAGATGTAAGGAATTGTTGTTAAAAGAAAGTGGTGAGGTAATACAAATTAGAAGGGCACAGACATTGGAAGACTACTTTTCTACTTTAGATTATAAAAAGTTGGATGAGTTGATTTAATTTATAATTTCAAAAATATTATGGCAAAAGCAGAATTTTATGGAGCTGTGTATATGATTATAGAAAATAAAAAAGGAGAAGTATTATTTATGAGAAAATCAAATACAGGTTTTAGAGATGGTGCTTTCCAAGTTCCAGCAGGGCATTTAGAATGAGAAGATATAAATTAAATAACTTCTTGAAATGACTTTTTAAAGTATTAAAAAATAAATGTTTATTATTAATCTAAAATATTTATGACAGAATTAAAACAAACAGATTCAGTAATTTATGAATTAGTTCAAAAAGAAGCTGAAAGGCAAGAAAATGAAATTGAACTTATTGCTAGTGAAAATTACACTTCAAAGGCTGTAATGGAAGCAGCTGGCAGTATTTTGACAAATAAATATTCAGAAGGTTATCCTTGAAAAAGATATTATGCAGGACAAAAATATATTGATCAAATCGAACAACTTGCAATAGATAGAGCAAAACAACTTTTTGATGCTGAACATGTGAATGTGCAACCACTTTCTGGTTCTCCAGCAAATTTAGCAGTTTATCTTGGTTTGTTAAAACCTGGTGATACTGTGCTTGGCTTAAGTTTGGATCAATGAGGACATTTATCACATGGTCATCCATTAAATTTTTCTTGATTACTTTATGATATAGTTCCATATCATTTGGATAAAGAAACTTGAAAAATAGATATGGAGGAAGTAGAAAGATTAGCTCTAGAGCATAAACCTGCTATGATTTTGGCTTGATTTTCAGCTTATTCTCAAAATGTAGATTGGGAAAAATTTAGAGAAATTGCAGATAAAATATGAGCTATTTTAATGGCAGATATTGCACATATTGCTTGACTTATAGCTTGAAAAGTGTTGGAAAATCCAGTTCCAATTTGTGATGTGGTAACTACTACAACTCATAAAACTTTGAGAGGTCCAAGGTGAGCAATTATTATGTGTAAAGAAAAGTATGCAAAACAAATAGACAGAGCAGTATTTCCAGGAGTGCAATGATGACCTCATGAAAACTTAATTGCAGGTAAAGCAGTTGCTTTTGGGGAGGCTTTAAAACCAGAGTTTCATGATTATGCAAAACAAGTTGTAAAAAATGCACAAGTTTTATCTGAATGATTGAAACTTAATGGATTTGAAATAGTTTCTTGATGAACTACAAATCATCTTATGCTTGTGGATGTATTTTCTTCTTTGGGAGTTACAGGTAAAGAAGCTGAAAAGGCATTGGAAATGGTGGGACTTTCAACAAACAAAAATATGATTCCTTATGATAAAAGAAAACCGATGGATCCAAGCTGAATAAGACTTTGAACTCCAGCTGCAACTACAAGATGAATGAAAGAAGACGAAATGAAAGTAATTGCAAATATTTTTACAAGAACATTGAAAGCAGTGCAAGATATAAAATGATACGAATCTTCAGTTGAAGCTAAATCAGATATGGAAATCTTTACAGAAGAAAAAATCTTAAATAAATTAAAAGAATTGAAACATGAAGTATTGGAGTTATGTGAAAGATTTCCTATTTATAAATAAATAAGTATTAATTTATGAATTTTAAAGAAAAATGACTTTATAACTTAAAAATACATTATATTTGGACTTTTTTTAGTTCATTTTTATTTCTTGCTCCTATAATTACACTTTATTACAAGTATTATTGATTAACAGTTCATGATATAGTAATATTGAGTGCAGTTTTTACTTTGATTTCTACATTACTTGAAATACCTACTTCTACAATTTGAGATACTATTTGAAGAGTAAGAGTAATGAAGATATCAGTTTTAAGTTCACTTTTTTCTATGTTTTTAATTTTTGCTTTCCCAAATATAGTAGTTTTTTATATTGCAGTATTTTTTTCTGCTTTGTGACAAGCTTTATGGAGTGGAACAGGACATGCTAAGCTACAAGAAGATTTAGAAGCAAGCTGAATGCAAAAACAATTTTGAAAAGTGATTTGAAGATTAATTGCATTAGAAAATATTTGAAAATTATTTACACCAATTTGAATTTATTTTATTTTAAAATATTTTGAAAATGGATATAGAATTTT
>JALUXR010000096.1 GCA_027013285.1 Candidatus Altimarinota bacterium
ATATACATACAATACAAATATTTGCAACAAATCATATAATTTTATGACAATTAGTAATATTTTTTTGAATACTTATTACAAATATTGTTCCTGTAATGTTTTTTTTTTATCCAGATATATTTGTTTTTATTTCAGTATTTTTAGTTAAAAATTGAATACTTTCTTGGTATATTCCTTGGTGATTATTGATTGTTTGAGCATTTATATGAGAATATATAAGTTTCTATATCTGAAAAAAATATTGAATACATATTTTAGAACACAAATTTTTTCAAAAAGATTTATCAAAAAAGTGGATAGAAAAACTAAGAAAAAATTGAGTAAAAACTCTAATAATTTGAAAGCTTTTACCTTGAGTTTGATGGTTTATACCTGTTTTAAGTTGAATTACAAAAATAGACACAAAAAAATTTCTAATTTGGGATTTTATTATGATAACTTATGCAGTAAGTGCAGTTTTCTTTTCTTGGCTTGTATGACTACATTTTGCTGAACAATGGTTTTGAAAAAAAGTTTGGTTTATTCTATGATGAATTTTAATAATATACATTATTTGACATTTAATCTATGAATTTAAATTTAAAAAAGATAAATAAAAAACTCTAGAATATAAAACTAGAGCCTATTTTTTTAATTGATCTTCAAATAATAATGAAATTATCACTGCAATAGGAATTGCTAAGATTATTCAAACAAATCATAAAACTTTCATTCAAATTAACATTGCTATAATTATCATCAATGAATTTACTCAAAGAGCTTTTTTCATAATAATAGGAACAAGTAATCATTCAAATTGTTGAATAATAATAAATAACACTCAAACAATTAAAAATCAACTAAATCAATAATTTAAAGTTGCTACAAGAAGTGAAGGCACGGATCATAAGATTGGTCATAAATATGGGATAAACTCCATAAGTCCGGAAATCAAAGCTAATGTTCATTTTTCAGGTAAATCTATTCAAAACAGAGATAAAGTCCACAATCAAGTATAAACTGTAATTCATATAAATACTCACAAAAGAATTTGTCATTTTAACCATTCTCAAAGTTGATAATAAAGTTTTTTTAGTTTTAATGCAGTTTCTCTTGGATTGGAAGATAAAGTAGCTATAGTATAAACTACACTTTTTTTTTCAAAAGAAAAGAAAATAGCTAAAGTAAAAATCATAACTATCTGTGTAATTGCCGAAAATACTGCTGAAATAGTATTTATTGCAAAAGATGAAATTTCTTTTACATAACCACCAAATGTCTGCACTATATTTGAAACATTTACAGTCAAGAACTCTTTTATTTTATCAGCAATATCAGGATTTGAAACTGAACTTATAAGTTTATCTTGTAAATATGGATATAAATGTAAATTTCTTATAAAATCCGGAAGGCTTTGATTTTGTAATTGAGTTTGCCAAATAGAAACTTTTTGAAGTACAATATCCATAATTTGAGAAATATGTGCTATTAAAAATGGAATAAGAACTACAAAACCAAGAATAAGAAATAAAAATAACAAGATATATGATAAAATAATACTTACTCACCTATAAAGTCACTTAGAAAAAAAACTTATCATTCATTCTAATGCTATAGAAATTATAAATGCAGTAAAAATAGCATAAATAATATCTAACGAATTTGCCGCAATATAACCTATATATATTAATAATAAAATAACTATTCAAGTTTTGAATAAAAATCAAAAAGTTACAACATCAAGTAAATTCATATTAGAATGCACCTTTTCAGGTAAAGAATTTATATCTATTTCTTCTTCTTTAGTATCTAATTTATTTTTTTTAATTTTATTCCTAATTTCTGAAATAATTTTTTTTCATTTTTTAAAAATACTCATTAAAATATTCTTTTAGCTAAAATATAAAACATTCATCATAAAACTCAAGTTTGTCACAATAATGCTCAAAATACTTTAACTATGAATCAAACACTTAAACTAATTGTTCATCAAGTTATATCAGTATAAAATAAGCTTTTTACTCAAGGAAACACTAAAAATATAGTAACAAAACTTATTAAAAAAGCAATTACAAATGAATGTATAAATATTTTTTGTTTGACTATTTTGAAAAACATTTTATTTTTTATTTTTAAGATAAAACCAACTATATACTATAATATATTTTTATTAAAAAATGTCAAAAAATATTGTAAATATATAAATAAATATTATAGTTATATCTAAAATTTATTATTTATAATATTATTATGAATTTATACATACACTTACCTACAAACTTAAAAATATTTGAATTATTTGCAGAAAAGAAAGAATATATCTTATGATGAAATAGTAAATCTGAAAAAGAAATTGCTGCTTTTTTCTTAAAAAATTTTCCTTGAGAAGTAATGAATGAATTATCACCTCAATATGAAACTAATTTTGTAAGTTTAAGAAAATTAAAACAAATAGATGATAATATTTTAAATAATATTCAATGAATTTACTATTGATCAGATAATTGTGAATATTTAGCTCCTACAAAATTAGAAATAGAAAAAGCTTTAAATTTTTATAATGAAGCAAATAAAAAATATTTCTTTAAAAAATGAAAAAAATGATTTGTGTTAGTTACTCCTTATGCTTGAAATAAAATTATAGAAAGATTAAAAGAAAGTTTAGATTATCTAAATGAACAGTGAAAATTTGAAGTTGTAGTAAATGATTTATGAGTATTGAGATATATTCAAAAATCTTGTCAAAATTTAAAACCTATAATTGGAAGGCTTTTACATAAACTTATGAAAACACCTCTTGTAGATACATATTGAAATCATGCACATGTTCCAGGTGAAAAAATGAAAAATAATACACCACAACAAATAGATATGATTCAGCAAGAAATAGTAAAAAACCAAAATAATTTTTATAATAGTATAGAATTATCATTTAAACCATATATTAAATTTTTGGATAAAAATAATATAGAAAGAGTTTGAACTGATTTTATGGCAAGTAGAGAAAAATTATATCAAAAAAAATATGAAAAATGAATTGATCTTTACTATCCATGGGCTTTGGTATTTACAGGTAGATTGTGCGATACGTCAGCTATTGAAAATCCAGAAAGATGAAATTATGCAGTAGATGAAATTTGTCCAAGAACTTGTTGGAAATATGATGAATTTTATAAAATCAAAACTGTTTGATACGATTTAATTCAAAGATGAAATTCTTGATTTAGATCAGAAATAGACATAGAAAGATTAGATAAAGATTTTATCTATAACAAAGATAATAGAATAATCTATGCACCATTTACAACTGTTTAGGTCAAACTTTCAAAGATAATATCACAACTATTGTCTTTTTTTATTTTTTGAAAATTAGATAAGAAGTTAGTAAAATCTAAATATTTTATTAAAAATAATATTTTTTCAGGATTATTTTCATAAATTCAAGTTTCAGAATTTTGTAATAATTGAACATTGCCCTCTTCTTGACCAGGAAAAAAAGACGGAACAATAAGTATTGTATCTGTAGCTATACATTCACAAACTATAGCTCAACCAGGTTTTCATATTACAATATCTATATTTTTCAAATTATCTAAAATTGGTAAAAAATCTAAAAAAATAAACTTTTCTCAATATTTTAGTTTTAATGTTTCAAAAACTTCTTCATTTCTTCATTTTAAAATAGTTATATTTCAAGAAACTTTACTTAATATTTTATCTACTAATTCATATTCTAATCAAGTTAAAAGTATCAAAATATTGTTATTTCAGATTTTTTCTTTATTTACAAATTTTTCTTTTAAAAAAGGGAAAAAACTTACTTGGACCTTATCTTCAGGATAATCAAATTTTTCAATAAATTCTTGTTTAGTCCATTTATCAAACACAAAATATTTATCTACATATTTAGATTTTACATACCAAAATGATTGAATATTAATAGCATCTGTAATAACTATTCACCATTTAAATTTTTCTCAATATTTTTTTCTATAATTTTTAATCCACCAATTCCAAAAAGGAAACACAGAAATTACAGTATCTGGATTATATTCTTCTATTATATGATTAAATTTTGGTTGTCAAATAGGATCTTTAATTCAATATAAAATTCTTGCAAATATAGGAAAATCCGTAGCATTAAAAAAAGTTTCCCATATTTTAGGATATTCTTCAGAGCTAATAGAATAAAATTTTTTAGATGATTTAGCTACAAATTTAGCTACAAATTCAATAATATCTATAGTTTTTGTATCATATCATTTATTTTTATAATATTGTTCTAAATTAGAAGCTGCAGTATTATGTCATCCACCGTAAGATCAAGTTAATATTAATACTTTTTTCATTATTCTGGTTTACTTTCTAAAATTAATGTTTGTTCTATTTTAGATATTTCTTCTTGTAAAATTTTATATGCTTTTTTATTATATTTTTCAGCTAATGGTAAAATATATTTTCTAGTCTCATTAAGTTTTTTAATAATTTTTTCTTTTTCCCAACATCAAATAGTTCTTAAGTTATCTATTCTATCTGCAAGTTTTACATCTATAATTGTTTCATCAGTACAAGTTAATAATCTTTCAAAATATTGTTTCTTTTTATTATCTCATTTTAAAGTTTCGTCATTTTTACTTATAAATTTTATCTTTTCATAAATATCTTCATTAGAAATTAATCATAATGTATCAGACAAAACAGATGTATCTTCATAAATATCATGAAGTAATGCCAAAATAACTTTATCTATAGTTGGATTACCAAATTCAGTTAAAACAATATTAGCAGTTCTTACCAAATGTTCAAAATATGGTTCTCAGGAATCTCTAAATTTTCATTTAAATTTAATTTCAGAAAGCTTATAAACTCTACGAAATAATTCTTCATTTTGCTTTTTATCTTTATCTGAAGATCATTTCAAAACTTTACTTTTAAATAAACTTAATAAATAATCATATAAAATATCTTTATTTATACTTTCTTTCATATTTTATAAAAACAAAATAAATCTTTTAATTTCTATATATATTTCTATATAAATCAATGTTTTAATATATCAATATGTCAATATATTTTTTATACATAAAGCAATATTTAATTATACTTTTCTTACTTTAATTTTCTGAAAATAAATAAAAACAAAATGAAAAAAATTATATTACTTATATTCTTATCTATTATATTTTGATCTACTTATAGTGTTAATTTAAATTGATGTTATAAAAAATATTTTAAAGTTTCTGCATATTATAGCCCTGTTGCTAAACAAACTATATACTATAGATGAAATTATAGAGCTGAAAAAAGATTAAATTGACAATGAATAAGATGAGCAAGCTGAAAGAGAGTTTTCAATGGAATGCTTGCTTGAGCAAAAAAGTATAAATTTTGAACTAAAATATATTTTCCTTGATTAGGAGTAGGTCAAGTAGAAGATAGATGAAATGCAATTGTATCTGCAGGAAATAGATGACAAAAATATGATAGAATAGATATTTGGGTAGGGAAATGAGATAATGCACTTATGAGAGCTTTAAGTTTTTGAAAGCATATAAGAATATGATATGTTTGCCCAACATATAAAAAATTAAAAGTATGATTTGATTATAGTAAGTTCCCAATATTTTCAAATTTTTTTCAAAAAACAATATGGGGAATCTGATTATTTATGTGAAGAAAGGATGCCTGGGTAAAAGTTTTACAAATTTACTTAAAGGAACTTGGATACTTCCACTATAAAGAAGCTACTGGATATTTTGGACCTATCACCAAAAAAGCTTTGATACAATTTCAAAAAGATAATTGAATTAAGACAAAGTATTACTGATATTTTTGACCTAAAACTAGACAAAAATTAAAAGATATTTTAAAAAAGAAATGATTATATAAATCAATCCAAAAAAATGTAATAAAAAATAAAAAAACGAATAAAGAAGAGGTTAAAAAAATTAAAAAAATAAAAAAAGATTTAACTCTTTTAAGAAGATGACTTTGTTATTGATACAAAACATATGAAGTAAAAATATTACAAACCTATCTAGCAAAACTTTGATACTATAAATGAAAAATAAATTGATATTATAATGAAGAAACATTAAAAGCTGTAGCTAAATTTCAAATCAAACATAACATTATTTCAAAACAAAATGCTTACTTAGCATGATATTTCTGACCTAAAACTAGAAATATATTTAAAAAAACAATAAAAAATAAGTTTATAAATTTATAAAAAAAAACATACAAGAAATTAATCGAGTATGCATTTTTTAATTCATTATATCAGATCCAGATATAAGTTTTCATTCAGAAGTTTTTCATTCTAAATTTTCATTCAAATATATTAGTTTAGAATTTGGTTGCTCTCATATCCTAGATAAAGTTTCAATTCTAGAACTATCAAGCAAGAAATTCAATATATGATGAGCTGTTAAAGAATTATCTGCTGCTTTTATCATATCTACTGATTCTTTAAATCCTTTTGCTATTTCCATTCTTTGTCAAGCCATACCCTGCCCTAACAAAATTTGTGCTTCTTTATCTCATTCAGCATCTTTAACCTTCATAATTTTTTTTGATTCTCCTTCATTATAAGCTGCATTTTTAAGTTTTGCAGTTTCTATTTCTTTATTCATAGCTCTCATAACGGCTTGATCAAGTAGTATATTCTGTACTTGTATAGAATCAATTTTATAACCAAATTGTTTTAACTTTTCTCTTAATTTTTCTTCTATTTCTAGTCAAATTTCTTCTCTTTTACCAAAGATTTCTTTATGAGTAAAATGGAATATCATTCATCTTAATTGTTCATCTATAGTAGCTTTCATCAAAGTTCTAGGATCATCTATACTATAAACTGATTTATAAATATTTCAATTTCTAGTATCATCTTTATCGTCTTCTACATAATAAACAACATTCAAATCCACGGAAGCAGAAACATTATCAGAAGTTACTCATTCTACTTGAACAGAAAAATTTCTTTTAAATAAATATTGTTGTTTCGTCATTTCTATAATAGGAATAATAGCATGAAATCCTTGCCTTAAAACTCTATTATATTTTCATAAAAATTCTACTGTTTCTACTCTATTTGGTCTAACAATTCTTATAGATAAAGCTGCAAATATAATATCAGCAATTATTCAGAATATAATTCAAATAGGTCATCATACAATAACTGACAATATAGGTATTAAAATTAAAAGAATTATTACAAAGAATGTCATTTTAAAATAAATTTAATAATTTAAAAGATATTTTTAGATAAAGCTGAAAAAAAACTATTCCACTTACCTTGAACATCATTAGTATAGTTATATTTTTTATAATTATCAATAGATTGTACAAATCATGTAACAATTGTTTTTTTTACTCCTATCTTAATTAATATTTCATTTTTACTAGGCATTCACAATTTATGTAAAAAAGATTTCTTTGCATAATCACTATTAACATAAGGTTTATAATATTTAGCCATCCATACAGTGTCTCACGATAAATTAGATTGTTTAATCTTTAATGTATTTATTTCTTTATTCATATTAAAATTTTGAACAAAAACTTTAATTGCATATGTAAAAATTACAAAAGACAATAACAATATAAAATATCTAACATATCTTTGCTTTATTTTCATTAAATCTATTCTATAGATTAAAATATTATTCGTCGTTGTCATCATCATTTAAGAAAACTTCTTTTTCTAATTTTGCTTTTTTCTTTCTTCTTTCTTTCTTTCTCTCTTCTCTATTTTCAGATTCTAATGTTCATAAATATCTTCTTCTTTCGATTTCATCGTCTAATCACAATATATTTCTTAAACCTGAATGATCCTTTAATTTTTGTAAAACTTTTGCCTCTATTTGTCTAACTCTTTCTCTTGTTATATTAAATTCTCTTCATATTTCATCCAAAGTATATCTTCTACCATCTATACCATATCTCATTTTAACTATTTTTTTTTCTCTGTCATCAAGCATATCAAAAATTTTATCTAAATTTTCTCTTAACATTTGTTTTTCGAGAGTTTCATCAGGTCTTAAAGTATTTTCATCTTCAAGAAGATCTCATACATTATTTTTACCATCTTCTCATACAGCTGCATCCAATGAACCATATCATAAAATCAATGTTTTAATCTTTTTTACTTTTTTAATTGGACAATCTAATTCTTTTGCTATTTCTTGAATAGTTGGATCTTTATGATTTTTTTGTAATAAATTTTGAACAGCTTTATTATATGCTGATATTTCATCTATCAAATGAACTGGTATTCTTACATTTTTTGTCATATCAGCTATAGATTTTGTAATTGATTGTCTTATCCACCAAGTTGCATATGTTGAAAACTTAAATTCTTTTGAAGGTTCAAATTTTTCAATAGCTTTTATAAGTCAAATATTTCATTCTTGTATTAAATCAGAAAAAGTTAATTTACTTCACAAAAATTTCTTAGCAATACTAATTACTAATCTTAAATTTGAAGCTACTAATTTTTTATATGCTTGTTCATTTCATTCTTTTACTTCTTTTACAACTATTTTTTCTTCTTCTGGAGTAAGCAAGGGAATAGAAGAAATATCATTAAAATATAATTTAATAAAATCTTTATAATTTGAACCTGCTTCTATATTTGTATTATGAAAGCTTTTTCCTACTTTTTCATGTAAAGAAATATTTCACAGTTTCTTATCTTCATTTTTTTCCTCTGCTACCAATGCATCTTCAATAGTAATAATTTTTATAGATAATTTTTCAGCAATATCATAAAATTTTTCAATAGCATCTACTTGTTCATCTAAATCATCCACATTGGCTAAAATTTCATCTTCTGTAATAAATCATTTTTCATTTCAGCCATTTATAAGAGCTCTTAATGCTACTGGAAGTTCCAAAATATCATCTTCTAATTGTTTAAATATAGTTTTTTTAACTTTTTTTTCTGTCATATGTTTAAATTTTTTAAATTAAATAATATAAAAAAATATTACAAATATCTTATTTAGTATAAGAATTTTGAAAGTAAATACAATTTGAATTTTTACTTAAATATAGTATATTATCTACAATATTTATTTTTTATATTTAAAATATGAAATTAAATTTAAAATGAAATAATATACTTCTTGTATGAAATTGGGGACATAAAAATATGTGAGATGAACTCATTTTAATTTGAAATATTAAACTTTTATTACAAGAAAATAAAAAAATTTACATAGCTTGTTCAAACAAAGATTGGCTAAAAAACTGTCATAAACAATTCTTAATAAATTTAGAATCGAAAATTGAGAATTGAAAATTTAAAAGTCATCCTGAACTCGTTTCTGGGTCAAGTCTGGAATGACAAATATTAAATCCAGAATGACAAAATAAAACATTAAATTTAGAAATAAATGAATTATGATTTTTTGATAAAAACTCTTGAGAACAAACCATTACTTACTTAACAGAATGGCCAAAATGAGTAAGATCAACTTTTAGGTTTTTAAAAGATATTTCTAATTTAAAAAAATATTTTCAAGTAGATAGTATTTTAATCGGATGATGAGAAATATTTACTGAAGAAACTCCTTGAAGCTACTGGTATTGGTTTTTTTCAATTTGGTTATTACTGCCTTTTAAAAACTTATATTTAAGTGGTGGTATCCAAATTCCCAAAAAAATCTGGAATAAAATCTCTTTTTGGATTATGACTAAAAAAGCTATAAAATTATTGGTAAGAGATTTTGATTTACAAAATACTAACTTTACTCCCAAATATTTAAAAGAAAAAACTGTTTTTTTCCCTGATACTTCTATTTTTGTCCCACTTTGAGATAAAAAATTTAATATAGATTTAATAAATTATAAATGGAATTATAAAAATAAAGAAACAAAAAAAATAATAGTAATAAATATTAACAAAAGAGCAGAAAATTTTTATGATGAGATACATAAAATAGCTGATAAATATTATAGACAAAACTATGAAATATATTTTGCTTGGATATGTAAAAGTCCAAAAGATTCAGATATAAAATATTATCATAAAATGAAAAAAGATTTTCAAAGTTTAAAACTTCTTGATCGAGAAAATCGAGATAATTTTATAGAAATATTATCGAAAGCAGAAGAAGTCTATTCTACAAGATTACATTTATTTTTAATTTCTTACTATTTGAATTTAAAAGTTATACCTTTTGCTTATCAAAAAAAAGTAAATAAAATGAAAGAAGTCTTGAATAATGGATAATGTATAATTGAAAATTAATAATTACCACAATTATAATCTTACCACTCTGTTTCAACCCTATTTTATTCTGTTATTCTGTATTATGCATATCCTTTATATTTTAGATTTTTATAAGCCAAATCTTGGCTGAGTTGAAGTTCTACTTGATGAAATTATAAACCATTTTTGAAAAAATAACCAAGTTTCTGTTCTTACTTGGAATTTTAATTGAGAACTCCCAGAAATAGAAAAAAAAGGAAATATTACTATCCACAGAGTCCGTGCCAAAAATTTGTTTGGGTATGTTCTACAATGAATTAAAAAATGAAAAAGTTTAACAAAAAATGTAGACATCATCCATGCAAATACTTTTTTTTCTTGAATTATAGGAAGTTATTTATCCAAAAAATATAAAATTAAGTCAGTTTTACATATTCATGGTTTTTTTGGAAATTATCGGAATAGTTTAGTAGAATGAAACTATTTTATCAAAAAACTAAAAGTATTAAAATTTAAAATCCTTGAATACTTAAACATCCACTGAAATTTTAACAAATACATTTGTATTTCAAGATTTGTCCAAGATGTTGTAAAAGTTTATTATTGAGTTTCTCGAGATAAAATTGAATTAGTTTATAACTGAATGGATTATGAAAAATGGCAAAATTTAATTGATACAAAACAAGTAGAAGAAATTAAACAAAAGTATAACTTAAATAAATGTTTTTCATTACTATTTTTTTGAAGAATAGAAAAAATGAAAGGTCTGGGTTTTTTCTTAGAAAGTTTATCAACATTACAAATTAAAGATTTAAAAGTTATTTTAATAATTCATTGAGATTTTCAAAAATTTGAAGAAAAAATCCAACAACTAAAATGAACAAACATCAAACATACAAACTGAATAATATCAGCATTTAATTTTGAAAATATACAAATAGAAATTATCCCATGAGTAGCACACGAAACATTAGCAAACTACATAAAAGCTGTCAGTGCAGTCGTCTTGCCATCGAGTATGGAACCTTTTGGGCTTGCTGGACTTGAAACTTGTATTTTATGAACACCTATCATTGCAAGCAATTCTTGAGCAATTGAAGAAGTAGTATTTTGAAAAGTAAATTTCTTTGAGTATTGAAACAAAAAAGATTTACAAAAAGCTATTTTAAATAATTATAATTGAATATTTCAAGAAATACCAAAAAAAGATTTTAATTTAAATAAAATGTTCAACAGTCTAGAAAAAATATACAAAGAATTAATTAATAAATAAAATTGCTTTATTTTTTTATTTTTGTATAATTCTTGAAGTAAATATTTTATCTAAAATAATTTTTATTATGTGAAAGAAAAAGGTAAATTTTGTATTTTTGCTTATAAATATAATTTTATTAATATTTTGATTTTTTGTTTTAAAATACTGATGGTTCAACAAAGCAGATAATTTTGCTTACAGTAAATTATTAGCATTCTATTATAATTCTAATAGATGAACTGTATGAATGTCAAATATTTGAAATAGTTTAGATCCAGTATTAGTAAAAATAGATAAAAAAACCTTTGATAAATTATGAGTTACACCATCTACATTTCATAGATGATATTATGCAAAATTAGTTAAAAAACTTCAATATTATGGAGTTAAAAATATAGTTTTTGATGTATTTTTTCAAAAATTACATTATTGAACTTGAACAAGTAAATTACAAAAAATATACAATAAATCATTAGAAATATTTGATGATAGATTTGCTAATTCTCTTTCTTGAAATGTAACTTTATGAGTTATACCTTGATACACTTATAAAGAAAATAATTTATCTTCAGATTATAAAGTAAAAACACATACAATACCATTAATTTTTCCTGCAAAACAATTTTTAGGAAAATGAGTTGATTTATGATATGTTCAATCACATTTAAATAATTGACCTATCAACAATTGAATTGATCCATATGTAAAATACAAATCTTGATACATATTAAATTTATGATATGCTTGATATTTCAATAGATTATATGCTGAATGAAAGATTTGAAAAAAAATAAATATTATTGAAAAAAAAACTAAAAATATATTTTGAGCTAACAAGCTTATAATAGAAACTACAAACAAAAAATATAACAAAATCATTCCTTTAAGCAGAGATTATAATTGAAATAGTTTTGTATTTACTCCATTATTTGTAATAAATAAATCTAAGTTAAATTATTCAATGGTTGATATTTTAAACGACCAGGATAATATTTATTCTCCATTTTTCAAAAATAAAACTGTTTTTATTTGAGCTACAGATAGCACATTAAACGATATGAAGCTGTCATACTTATGAATGATACCCTGAGTTATGTTTCATATAAATAGTTTTTTATCAATAAAAAATAATCAATACATCTATTTACTATGATATAAATGAAGTTTTGTAATTTTACTAATATTATTTATAACCTGATATTTATTTGTAAATTTTTTCAAAAGTGAAAGTTTATCAATAATCGTATTTTTTGTCTTATTATGATTAATATATGTTTCTTCAATTTATATCCTAGAAAACAATTGAATTCTTATACCTATAGGTAGTTTAACAATTATTTTAACAATAAAATTATTTTTTGATATTTTAAATATACTTTTGATAAATGAAAAAAGAAAAGAATTATTAAATAAATTATTTAACAAGTATGTTTGAGAAAAGGTATTAAAAAAAACTGATGAAAATAAATGATGAAAAATAGCTGAAAAAAAAGAAATAGCTTTGATGTTTTCAGATATAGCATCTTTTACAAATATTTCAGAAAAACTTACAGCTGAAGAAGTTATTCAAATGTTAAATTTATATTTTGAACAAACAAATAAACCAATTATTAAATCTCATTGATTTATCGATAAATATGTTTGAGATGCAATTATGGCTTTTTGGGAAAATATGGAATCTTCTGATGATATTTTAAAAGCAATTATTCAAATACAAAAAAACCATCCAAAAATTATGGAAAATGTCCAAAATAAATTATGAAAAGAAATAGATATTTATACAAGAATTTGATTACATTATGGGAAAGCTATTGTATGAGATGTTTGAGATGTAAATAACAAAATTTCATATACTGCCATAGGAGATAATGTAAATCTAGCTTCAAGACTTGAGTGAATAAATAAATATTATGGAACAAATATTATGCTTTCTGAAACATTTTATGATAAAATAGAGAAAAAAGAAAATTTTGCTATAAGACTTGTAGATAAAATTACAGTTAAATGAAAAACAGAACCTATAAATATTTACCATACTATGCCTTATTACGATTTTGAAATAACAGAAGAATTAAAAGATTATTTAAATAAATTTGAAAAATGATTAGATTTATATTTTAAATGAGAGTTTGAAAAATCAAAAGATAAGTTTTTAGAGCTGACAATATTTAAAATTTGAAAAGAAGATCCAGTTTTAACTATGATTTTAAAAAGATTAGAATATCTTATAGAAAATAAGCCTAAAAATTGGGATTGAGTATGGAGATTTACAACCAAATAATTTTATCTTCCCCACTTTCCTCTGCTCTTCCTATGTTCTGTAGCTTCGACGATTTTCTCATTCAAATAATCTAAATTGTTTATAATTTCTAATTTATTTCAGGTTTTTTGTTCTATTTCCGAAATAAAATCTTTCTGATTTTCTGAAAGCATAGTAATAGCAACTCCACTTTTTCAAGCTCTTGCTGTCCTTCAAATTCTATGAGTATAATCATCTACGATTGCAGGTAAATCATAGTTTACAACACAAGACAAATTATCCATATCAAGTCATCTTGCAGCTACATCAGTAGCAATTAAAACTTTTATTTCTCAATTCTTAAATTTATCCCAAGCCTTTCTTCTTGCATTTTGATGTTTATCACCGTGAATTGTATCTACCTTAAATCTTTTCAAAATCTTTGCAAGTTTTTCAGTTTCTTCCTTTTGCCTTACAAATACTATAATTGATGAAAATTCTCTATTTTTACATAAAAATTGTAACAATTTTAATTTATTAGACGGTTTTACAAAATATACTTTCTGTGAAATTTTAGATATTAAGTTTTTTGATTTTATTATAATTTCTTCTGGAGTCTTTTGAATATTACTTGCTAATCTTTTTATTCCTCCAGGTAAAGTTGCAGAAAACAATAAAGTTTGTCTATCTTTCGATATTTTAGATAAAATATGTTTAATATCAGGTAAAAATCACATATCAAGCATTCTATCAGCTTCGTCTAAAACAAGTATTTTAATATTTGATAATTTTACTATTCATTGTTCCATCAAATCTTTTAATCTTCAAGGTGTTGCAACAAGTATATCAACTCATTTTTTCAATGCTTTAATTTGATGAAAAGGACTTACTCAACCAAAAATAGTAGTTTGTTTAAAGTTTGTATTTGTGCAATACGGATTAAAAGTTTCTCATATTTGCATTACCAACTCTCTTGTAGGAGCCAACACCAAAACTTGTATTTTCCTTTCCTGTTTTCACTCAACTTTTCATTCTTTTATCCTATTTTTATACAAAATATTTAAAATAGGTAAAACAAAAGCTAATGTCTTACCACTTCAAGTATTAGAACTTACCAAAACATCCTTTCAGCTTGTTACCACTGGAATAACTTTTTCCTGCACTTTCGTTGGTGTAGTTAATCATTGTTTAGTTAAAGTTTTTTCTAATGGAGAAATTAAATTTTTAAAATTCATACAATTATTTTATAAACTAAATATTATAATTTTTTGAGTATGAGCCTATTTTAAATCTAACATTATAAGTTGTGTCGTTAAACTAGTCTTAAAGAAATTTGGATTTATAGTATGAAGTATAATTCAAGATAATCACAACAATACTATTCATAATATCACTTTTTTTAGTAATTCTTTTCATTTTCAAGCTGCAGACTGATTTACTCAAGATAAACTCATCATTACACCAGCTGCTATAAGAGCTATAAAACTAATAGCAACAGTCATATTTATCAAAATTTTCATCATAGCTCACATTAAACTACCAAACGAATTTGCAGCATCTTTTTGAGAAATACATCAATTTCCATCTCATACTCATGGAACATCCGTATTTAATTTTATCTCTCATGTTCAACATGTTCAATCCGCAGCAACTGAAACTCAAATAAAACTAAATCATCACAAAAATAAAGATATCAACAAAATTATTTTTTTCATATTTTTATTAAATAATTTATAAATTACCTTTAGTTTAAATATTTTTTGTTTTGAAACAAGTTTTATATTTCACTAACTCTCACAAATCTATTTCTCAAGTATCATTAAAAACTCAAGTAATATCTTCATATTTTATCTCATCTACTTCATCAATTTCAGGACAGTGCATATATGGTCTTACAGTGAGTTTTTCATTATCATAATCTTGGACATATCATACTTGTTCTTGTTTTTTTCTCTTTTTATTTTTCTTCTCAAGCATATTATCTACCAAATTTGAAATAAACTTAAATCTATATTCCAAAGTTTTATCATCTACTTTGTTTGGTAATTTACTAGAAGCTGCTAAAGGTTCATCATGATATTGAAATAATCAAATATTATCAAAATAATTTTCTTCTAAAAACTCAACAAGTTCCATAAAATCTTCATTTGTTTCTCAAGGAAATCAAGCTATGATATTTGTTCTAATAAAAGGATTTTCAAAATTATTTTGTATAAAATCTAAAAACTCATAAATATATTTTGTATCATAAAATCTTCACATTTTTTTTAGAACTGAAGAAGAAATATGTTGTAAAGGAATATCAAAATATGGTAAAAATTTATCTAATTTTTTAAGTTTTTCTAAGTGTTTCAAACTAATGACATCAGGATACAAATACAAAAGTCTAAAAACAAAATCTCATTCTAATTTATCTATTTGTTCAAGTAATTCAAAAAGTTTACTCTCTCAATATAAATCTGTTCCATATCTTGTAGTATCTTGAGAGATTATAATTATTTCTTTTACTCATGAAGCAATCATATTTTTTGTTTGTTCCATAACTGTTTCCATCGGTAAAGATTTCTGTTTTCATCTAATCTTTGGAATAATACAAAAACTACAGTGATTATCACATCATTCAGCAATTTTTAAATATTCATAACCATAAGAAATATCAGTATAAGCTCTAGGACTATCTGGAAAAATAAAATCTCCAAATTCTTTTGAAATGTATCATTTTTTAAGTTTTTCTACTGAAATATTATCTACATCGTCCCAAGAAATTAAAAAGACTTTTCCAGAATTTTCTTGTAAAAATTTATTAAATTCTTCTACTTCTTTTTTATATTCTTCACTATCATCTTTTAATCATTTAAAATATTGTAAAGCACATCATAAAATATAAACTTTCTTTCATTTTACTAACAATTTTTGCAACACTTCCATCATTTCAGCTCTACCAGAAGATAAAAATCCACAAGTATTCAAAAAAACATATTCTACTTCATCAGAATACGGCTCAGCAATATAGTTTATTTCTTCTTTCAAATTTGCTTCATTGTAAGATAGTAATTTTCAAATTACATACTGACTATCTACAAGATTTTTTGTGCATCATAAGTTTATAAGGGAAAAGTTGAACATAAAAAATAATTAAAATTTAAAATTAAAGTTGTTTAAAGTCTTTATTCGTTAATCAAAGTTTTGTTATAATAGATTTTATCACTCATTTACTTATATTTTTTCATCCATGATTTGGTAAAATAACTATATTTTCATTTTTAAACCATATTTCATGACTTCATTTAGCTTATCTTTTTAAAACAAATCAAAGTTTTACTAATTTTTTTCTTATATCAGAATATTTATAATTTAATTCTCACATTATATAACTAGTTCTAATTTATTTAAATTTTTATTAGATTTTGAAAACTTATTTTTTAATATTTCTTTCTTTAAAGTCATTACTTCTTCATACACTGACCACAAATTTTCTAAAACTTCTTCATAACTTCCTCATTGAGCATAGATATCATCTATTCAATCAATTTTAGCAAAACATAATCAATCTTTTTCTTTTTCTACAATTATTTTCATTTTTATTTATAAAAACAATAAATATATCATCAGTATGATAAGTTTTTAAAAGTATTTTTCAATCTATTCCAAATAAAAAGATAAATCGTCTGTTATAAATTGTCTGAATTTTCATCAAATAGACAATAGATGTATTTCATTATATTTTACATGTTTTGCCTTGTTTGCTAACAAAAATTCTGGTCATCAAATTGTAATTTTTACTCATTTTTTCTTTTTTAGATAATACAACAATTTTCATTGACCTCAAGTAATATTTTCAGCATAAATATTTGCTTCTAGCTTATATTCTTTTGTTAAATTATAAATTAATTTAAACAAGCTGTTTGAAAATGCCTTATTGTTTGACACCAAAAACATACTTTCTTTAGCTTCGATTTTGTTTTTTATATCTTCCACTAATTTCTTAAAATCAACTTGCTCTTTATAATCAACAAATTTTGTAGTTTTATCTTGAACTTCTAATTTGTCAGATAATTTTATATAATTATTTTTTTCCATAACTGTAAAATTATAATATTGCAATCCTTCCATAAAATCATTGAAATTATTTATATCCACATTTTCCATCATAGGATTAAAAATATATTTCAGCTGTGCATTTTGTCAAAATAACTTCTGTTCCACAATACAGTAATTTTCTGCACATTCTTTAAAAATATTCCAATATCTAGTAATTTCTACTTCATTCAAATTTTCTAATTGTTTTGTAATATTTTGAAAACTTTCTTTAAGCTCAAAAAATCAAGCTGAACTATTTTCAAATAAATTCACCATTTCCAATTTATTTTTTGTTCATTTGAAAAGTGGCAACAATTTAACTGATAAAGTCCCAAAGAAAGTAGCTATTTCATCTATAAGTTTTTCAATATTTTGACTATTTTTTGTAAAACTTTCTCTATAAAGAATAATATCAAGTTTATTCATCAATTCATAAAAATCAAAACCTCTATTTATAACTTTACCAAGACTATTCATCCAATAATGCCAATCAAACATAATTACTGTATAATCTTTAATTTCTTCTTTTCATTTTTCCTTAATAAAGTTAAACAAATCATAATGAGTTGCCAAAATAATATTTGCTGAAATAGTTCTATTTTTTCATGATAAAAACTTATTTATTTTATACTCAGAAAAATTTGAAATATCAAAAATAGAGATATCTTCCGAATAATGAGAAAATGATTTCAAAATATAATTAGCTTCAAACTCTTCAAGTCTAGGTTTTGTTAAAAGTAGTTTTTCATTATCAATGTTTGTAGTGCTTCATAAATTCAAAGTAGAAAATTGAACATATTTTTCTCTCAAAATATTTTTTGCTATATTTTGTCTAGCATTTGAACTAAAAGCAAAAATTACCTTATTTTGTCAATTTAAAGCAAGATTAAAAGCTGTTTCAAAATCTATTCAATTTACATTAAAAACAGTTTTATTATCAAATTGTAAAATATCAAGATTATCAGATTTTATCTTTTTTGTTTTTGGGATAGATAATCATTTTTTAGGAATAGAAAAAATATTTTTATTAACCGGATTTAATTCTAATATTTTAGTAAAAATACTATCAGATTTTAAAAGTAAATCAGCCAAAAATTGATATTTTTTTACTAGTTTATCTACTTTTTTAACAATAAGTTTAAATAATTCTATACTCATAAAACTATCTGCCAAAGCATCATGAGACTGCCCTTTAAATCAATATTTATCAGAGAGAATTTCCAATGCATAAGATGGTTCAAAATGCAAAAGTAATCTTGAATAAGTATAAGTATCAAACTCAATAAGATATGGAAATTCTCACAAATACCTTTTCATAAATTTAATATCAAACTGAATATTATGTCATATCAAAACACTATTTTCATCAAAAAAATCTACTAATTCTTTTTTAATCTCTTCGAAAGTTGGTGCATCCTTAAGTTTTTCAAGTTTTATTCAGGTTGTAAATTCAACTATTTCAGTTAAATCAGCTAAATTTTCTGGTTTTATGTAAGAACTAAATTGTTTTACTACTTCAAATTTTTTATTAAATTTTATAATTCATATTTGAATTGGTTCATCTTTTTCTGTATTTAATCAAGTTGTTTCAAAATCAAATGCTACATAATTTAAGTCTTTTAACATTCACAATATTTATATTTTAAATATTATGTTTATAATAATTTTGTTATTTAAAACAATGATAAAAACAATTATAATTTATATTCATACATACTTATTATAACATTTTTTTAAATATATTTAACTATTTTTTAAATTTAAAATAATATCTCTTGTTGCATCCAAAAGATGTTTAAATCTATCATTATTCAAATGTACTCCACCATAATATCTTGTAATAACTATCATAGAATTTACTATTTTTTCCTGTTTCATAACTGTAAGAATACAATTTCATCATCATATTTCTCCATCATCATTTTTTCATTCTAAAAGACTTCCGTCCGGCATATTTATTCTGTAAGCATAAGTATTATGTGTAGCTTTTTTATAAAATTTATATTTTTGTAATTCTTTAAATCTTTCTTTTATCTGTTCAATATCTGTAATCTTAAAAAATGTAGCCGAATATTTACTTCCCCTATCTTCGATAATATTTTTTAAAAATAAGCTATTTTGATTAGCTTCAAAATTATCATCAAATCAAAATAATGTTTGTTTTTCTTCTGTTTTATATCTTTTTTTCATTTTATTAGCAAAATTTATTTTAAAAAAAGACTAAGTCCTTTAACTTAATCTAAATTAGTATTCTTTTTATCTTACCACCAACTACTTTTTTCATTTTCTTATTTGTAGCAAGAAGTGGAACCTTATCTACATCAAATGTTCTAATTTGTCCATCTGAAAGTAAAATCTTAATATCTCATTCATCTAGGTTTAATCATCAAATTATGTTTTCTCCTTTTTCTAATAAAGTATAGACAAAACCAGCTTTTCATCTACCTTTTCTTCTAATTTTTAAATCTTCTGTAAGTATTGCTTTTGCATTTCATTTATCAGAAAACATTGCAAGATACAAATTTTTATGATAATTAAACATATCTACTATTTCATCATCATCTTCAAGCATCATAGCTGTTATTCAACCAGATAATCTACCCATAGATCTAACTTCATTAGAATTATATATTGTTCATAATCATTTTTTTGTAATCAACCCTATATAATCTCATTCATTTACAGAAATCACTTTCATAACTTTTTCTCAAGGTTGTAATTTCATTACATTTCATCACCTTCTCATTTTAAACAATATTTCTTTATCTATTTTTTTAATAGTATTTTTATTTGTTACTATCAATAAATATTGTTTTATTTCATCTGTAATCTCCAAAAATACTATTTTATCTTTTACACCTAAATCTTTCCAAGATATAGCAGGTCATTTAATATTTGTAGAAGGTAAATCTTTAATCCTTGGATTGATAAAATCTCAATTTTCAGTTACTACAAATATCTTATTTTGATTATTTGTATTATAAACTTTATATGTATCAGTTGGTAAAGATGTTATTCTTGTTTGATAAACAACTTTTACATTATCATCTACACTTCTCCAAAGCAAAACATCTTCTTTTAAGAAATCTTCATTTTTTTTCAAATCTCTCATAGCTTTATCAAGATTATATACAGACATATCATTAGATAATTCTGTTTTTCTTTCATCTCAATATTCAGATTTTATATATTCTAATTCATCTACAACTACACTATTTAATTTTTCTTTATCAGTTACAAGACTAGTTAAATAATCTATATTAAGCTTTTTATCATCAATTTCATTCATAATCTTTTCAATTTCCAATCAAACTAATGTTTGTAATCTCAACATAAGAATATATTCAGCTTGTTGTTCAGAAAATTCAAAATCGTTCATAAGTCATTGTTTAGCATCCTCTCTTGTTTTACTTCATCTAATCAAAGCAATTACTTCATCAATAATATCTATAGCTTTTTGTAATCATTCAAGAATATGTAATCTTGCCTTTGCCTTATTCAAAAGATACATACTTCTTCTATAAACTACAGTTTGTCTAAAAGTTATAAATTCTTGTAAAATAGCTTTTATTCAAAGTAAATTTGGTTGCATACCATTTTCTATCAAAACAATATTATTTACAGGAAAAGTTGTTTGTAAATCTGTAAGTTTAAATAGTTTAATAAGCATAGCTTGTGGATCTACTCAAGGTTTTAATTCAATAGAAATTCTAATTTTTCATTTATTCGATTCATCTATAATATTTTTTGCTCATTGAAATTTTCACTCACCTGCCAATTCTCAAATTCTTCATACTAAAGTTGATTTATTTACTTGATACGGCAATTGATCTACAATAATTTTATTTCAATTATCATTTTCTATATGAACTTTTCATCTAACAGTAATTGAACCTCTTCAAGTTCTATATATTTCATTTATTTTTTGTTTATCAAAAATCATTCAACCTGTAGGAAAATCTGGTCAAGAAACATACTCCATTATTTCTTCATGAGTTATATCAGGATTTTTAACACAAGCTATAAGAGCATTGATAATTTCAGTTAAATTATGAGGAGGCATATTTGTAGCCATACCTACTGCAATACCCATAGTACCATTACAAAGTAATGCAGGAACTTTTGTAGGCAAAAACATAGGTTCTTTCCTAGAACTATCATAATTATCAGCCCAATCAACTGTATCTTTTTCCAAATCCTGTAAAACTTCTTCAGCTATTTTTGTAAGCCTTGCTTCTGTATATCTCATGGCAGCTGCAGAATCTCCATCTATAGAACCAAAATTACCTTGACCATCAACAAGTGGATATCTTAAAGAAAAATCTTGAGCCATTCTTACCATAGCTTCATAAACTGAACTATCACCATGTGGATGATATTTTCAAAGAACTTCTCACACTACAGCAGCTGATTTTTTATATTTAGCATTATGAGTTAATTTTATATCATACATAGCATACAAAATTCTTCTTTGAACCGGTTTCATACCATCTCTTACATCAGGTAAGGCTCTTGAAACTATTACAGACATCGCATAATCAATATATGATTGTTTCATATCCTCTTCTATGTCCTGATGAACTATATTTTCATTTTCTTGACCGTATTGCTTTTTAATTTCAGACATTTAAAACAAAAAAAATATAAAAATTTAACTTAATATAAAGAAAAAAAACATTTTTTCAACAAAGGATAATTTTAAAGAAATTCAATATTTAAATTAAATGTTTAAATGCTTTATCTATATTTAAATATTGTTTAAGATTATTATCTTTTATAACCCATATTTGATTAGAAACACTCTTTAATAAATCTCTATCATGTGAAACTATAATACTTGGTCAATTAAATCAATCCAGCATTTGCTTGATTACCTCTTTTGAGTAAATATCAAGATGATTTGTAGGTTCATCCATGATAATTATATCTGGCTGTTGGAGCAACATCTTTGTAAGTGCCACTTTAGCTCTTTCTCACCCAGACAATGTTCCTATTTTTTGATTTACTTTTTCACCTTTTATCAATAATCATCCAAGTATTTTTCTTACTTCTTTTTCATTTTTTGAAATTCATCTTAATTCTTTGATAATAGTTTCATCTTTATCTAAATCTTCCAAAACTTGAGAATAAGAACCTACTTTTATGTTATCAACCATCTCAACTGTTCAAGATATTGGAGTTAATTCTTGTAAAAGTGTTTTTAATAATGTTGTTTTACCAACTCAATTTTTTCAAATAATTCATATTTTATCTGCTTTCCTTACTTCTAATTTCTTTGGAAATGTAATAATAGGATTTTTATAACCCACTTCTAATTCTTGGATTTTAAAAATAATTTCTGGCAATCTTCTATCTACTTTCACATTTATAGGACAAATTGTAATATCGTCTTCTGGTGGTTCAATAACATCAATTTTATCAAGAGCTTTTATTCTACTTTGAACTCAAGAAGCCTTAGATGCCTTATATCTAAATTTTGTAATATAATCATTTTGTTTTTCTAATTCCTTTTGTTGAACTTTATATTCTTTTAATTTAATATCATATCTTTTTTGTTTTTCTTCTAAATATTTACTATAACCACAATGATATAAATTTAATCTATAAGAAGAAATTTCAACTATTCTATCTACAGTATTATTCAAAAAAGCTACATCATGAGAAATAGTTAAAATAGTTTTTTGCCAATTATTACAAAATTCTTCAAGAAACAAAATTCATTCAATATCAAGATGATTTGTAGGTTCATCTAAAATTAGAACATCTACTTGTTGAATTAAGAACTTAGCTATCTGAACTTTGGTTTGCTCACCTCAAGAAAGTTTTTTTACTGGCATTTTCAAATGTTCTGCAGTAAATCAAAAATATTTTAAAATATCCCATTGTAAATCAAATTTTCTAAATCCATCTATTTGTCTTAATTCCTGTGATATTTCTTCTATCTTATCATAATTTTCTCAACTTTTTTTTAATTCATTCAAAATATTTATCTTTTCAGTAATTTCAGAAAAAACTGTAAGCATCTCTTGTTCAAGAGTATTATTTTCATCTGTCCAAAATAAATCTTGTGATAAATATCATATTTTAATATCTGAATTTATAATAATTTCTCACTCTTCTACTTCTTCTTTTCAAATAAGTAATTTTAAGAAAGTAGTCTTACCTGCCCCATTTTTTCAAATAATTCAAACTTTTTCTCAAGCATAAATTTTTAAATTTGCATCATCAAAAAGATGAGTTAGTCAAATAGTTTTTGTCAAATCTTTAATTTGAATTATAGGTCATTTTTCTTTACTTTTACCAGAAAATAGATATTTTGGAATACTAGATAAATCAAAACTTTTATTTCAAAAATCCCTTTCTTGCTCTTGATCCAATCAAAATTCATTATTCACAAACCTTTTAAATCTCTTAATTTTAGTTTCTTCTTTAATCTTTTCTGGAATATCGTTTATAAAATCTATACAAACCTCATAAACTTCAGCATAATCTAAATCATCATGTATTTGTAAAATTTTCATAATTTGTTCTTCCAACTCTTGTTCTAACAATTCATCCATTTTATTTTAAATATTTCTTTTTAAAATTTTTATCTTCTAAAATACACTCACTACTCCAAACTCCAAGATGTTTAGCTTTATTTATTTTTTCTATAGCTTCATATTGTTTTTTATATTTACAATCAGCATATTTATAAACCTTTGCATATCCACTTTTAATCAAATATTCTCCAAATGGTTCTAATTTGTTCTTTTCTTTTATCATAGCATACCTCAATCTTCTACCATATTTTCATTTATCTTTTGTTAAAGGATCAGAACAAAATAATATTTTTTTATGTAAAAGTTTTTTATCTGCAATCTTTTTAGCTTCTTGTCCACAACCAAAAAATTTATAACTTTTAACTTTTGTCCATCAAGGATGATAAACTTCAGGAGCATCAATACCCAAAAGTCTTATTTTTCCCAACTTTTGTCAAAAAACAGTATCTCCATCATAAACTTTTTCTACATAATCATAATTACAATTTTTAGAAACCTGATTAATTCAACTAGCTTGAAAATATAAATATCAAATTATTCAAAAAAATACAATTAAAAACAATACAAATAATATATTTTTCTTTTTCATAAAAAAACTTATTCAAAATTTAAAGCAAAAATTACTCCATATTTTTCTCCATCATAGCAGCTTGATCTGCAACTATAAGGTCATGTATAATATTATCTATCTCTCAATCTAAAATTCATGGAATATTTGGATAAGATTTTTTAATTCTGTGGTCTGTAACTCTATCTTGAGGAAAATTATAAGTTCTTATTTTTTCAGATCTATCTCAAGTTCATACTTGATAAAGTCTTTTATCTCTTTCTTGCTCATCCTGTTTATCTTTTTCTATTTGTAATAATCTTGCTTTCAAAACATTAAAAGCCTTTTCTTTATTATGCATTTGACTTTTACTATCTCAAATAGAAACTATCATTCATGTAGGTTTATGATGTAATCTAATTCAAGTTTTATTTCTATTAGCATTTTGTCAACCACAAGAACTAGCACCAAAAATATCCATTTCTATATCTTTCATATCAATTTCATATTCAACTACTTCCTCTACTTCGGGCATCACTGCAATAGTAAGTGTAGAAGTATGAACTCTACCACAAGATTCAGTTTTTGGAATTCTTTGAACTCTATGAACTCAAGATTCATATTTTAATTTTGAATAAACTTTATCTCAAGAAACTTTCAACATTGCAAATTTAATTCATCCAACATCATTTTCTTGTAATTCTTCTATAGTTGGTTTCCATCACATATTTTCTGCATACCTCATATACATTCTCATTATTTCTTCAGCAAAAAGTGCAGATTCATCACCACCTGCAGCTGGTCTTATTTCCATATAAATATTTTTATCATCATTTTCATCTTTAGGCAAAAGAGCTATTTTAAGTTTTGCTTCCAAATCTGCTTTATTTTTTTCAGCTTCTTCTAATTGTTCTTTTGCCATTTCTATCATTTCTTCATCATCTTCATTTTGAAGTATATCTTTTGATTCTTTAATTTCATTTTCTACATTTCTCCAAGAAATATATAAATTATAAACATCTTCAAGTGAATTAATTTCTTTTGAAATTTTAATAGTTTTTTGAACATCAGAACTTACTTCTGGATCATAAAGTTGTTTTTGTAAATCTTCATATTTTTGTTTTGTTCATTCTAATTTATCAAACATATATTATTTATAAATAATAAAATTTATCTAAGAGTATACAAAACTACTAACTTTTTTCAAGATAGAGTTATTTTTTATAAATCCTCTTGATTTTTTAAAAATTATGTCTATAATATCAACCACTATTGATATAATATGTATTGATATAGTTTATTTATAACAAACTAAAATGCAAAAAGCTTGTAATTATATTCCTTGAATTCTACCTTTTCTAAAAACTATTTCTGATGAAAACAGACTTAAAATTATTTGTGTTTTAAAAGAATGAGAAAAATGTGTAAATCATATTGTGAAAATTACAAATTTACCACAAAATCTCGTTTCTCATCATTTAAAAAAACTTAAAGAAGCAGAAATAGTTATTGCTACAAAAGAAGGTTTAAATGTAAGATACAAAATAAATCATAAAAAGGTAGATGAATATTTGAAGGAATTTGACGAGCTTTTTGGACTAAATTAATTTTAAATTATTAATTAAAACAAAATGGAAACAATTATGTTCAAAGAAGAATATCCAGTAATGAAAGAAGAATGGTTAAAATCTGACTTAAAAGATGATGTAACAGTTGATGATATTGTAAAAGAATTTGTTGATAAAATTAATGAAATGTGAATTAAATTCTTTGATGTATTTGATCACTACAAATGGACAACAGAAAAATTTCCAGAAGGATATATCTATCCAGGTATAAAAGCTGCAAAAATGATTATATTTTGTGGTGGAGAAGAAATTGTAAGTCCATATGTGTTTGGTGTAAAACCCAGAAATGTATGAGTTGTAGAAATGGAAGATAGATTTGTAATTAGCTTTTTAAAAATCCCAAATCCAAAGAAAATTGAAATGTGTGAAGAATTTTTAAATCAAACAAAAGCTAAATTTAGTAAATAATTTTGTTTGTGCTAGCTTTTGCTAGCTTTTTT
>JALUXR010000097.1 GCA_027013285.1 Candidatus Altimarinota bacterium
AATAAATAATCTGCAAATTTTCTATCTCATCTTTTATTTCAAAGAGTTTTTCTACCATCAGTAAAATAATACTCTTTTTTATGTTATGAGCTTCCCATTTACTTTTTTTAAGTTTAGGGTCTATAAAATTTGCTCTTGTATCTGATTCTGAATAAGACATTTTCATAAAAAAATTAGTTAAATATTACTTATATCTTATTTATAAACTCTATTTTATCAAGATTAGTTAAATTTAGTATATTTTTTAGTAATTTATAATCTATTTAATCTTACTTGCTATCAAATTCCATAAAAATCCTGCACTTTCAGAACCTGGTTTTGTCATACCTAATTCATTATAATTCCCAGCCCAAACACAAAGTACTATCTGTTTATTTTTATTAACTCCGCAAGTCCAACCATCTACAAAATGTCTACTTGTTCAGGTTTTTACAGCCCATCAAGGCACATCCAAATTATTTTCTAGTTCAAAACTTATAAGTCTGTTTTTATTTTGAGATAAGATTTTATATAGAATATTGATTTTTTTTACATAATCTCAGATAATCTTATTATCAATCACAGATAATTCATTATTTTTATTATTTTTAATTTCTCATTTTCAATTATCAATTATCAATTTTCAATTTAATAAAAAAGTTCTCCATAAATTTGTAAATTCAATAGGAGTCATTGCATAAGTTCCTAAAGCTGCCGATAGTCCAAGTTTGTCAGCAGTATAAGTTTGTTGGTCAGCTTTGATTTGTTTTTTACTATCTCAAAGTTCTAATCTTAGTTTATTTATAAAATTTAAAAATTTTTGGACTCAAATTTTATTTAGAGTAGTTACAGCTGGAACATTTAAACTACTACCAAGTGCAACTGCAAGTGGAACTTTTCCATGATATTTCATATCAAAATTTCTAGGAATATATTTTTTTAATCAATTTAAAATAAAATCTATTTTTTTATCTTCCAATATAGTTCATCAAGTCCATCATAAATCTAACATAGCTTTTAAATACAGGAAAGGTTTGATAGCAGAACCAGTTTGTCTTTTTATTAAACAACCATTTATCCAAGAGTTATTTTGATTATCTCAAGGTTTTCTACAAGTATTCATAGTAAGAATATTTCAAGTTTTATTCATTATCAAAACACAACAATCTTGCATATTTATAGCTTTTCTATATCAAACTGTGTTTTCAATAATATTTTGAGATAATTTTTGGTATTTGGTATTTATTTTTAGTTTAGATTTAATATTTTCTGGAAGTAAATCAAAAATAGTTAATTTTTTAAAATTTGCTTTTAATTTTTTAACTGGTGGAAGTTGGTAAAAGTTATTACAGTCTATATTTTCTCAATTAGATTTCAAATATTTACATAAAATATAGCTTCTATCTTTGATTAGTTTAAAATTTGTTGAAGGATTTTTTCAAGTTTGATACATTGCAAACAAATATAAAATTTCACTATCAAAAAGTTTGTTGCAACTTCTTCAAAAATATACTTTACAAGCTGATTTAAATCCTTTTACTCAATATGGAAATTGAACATTATTTATCCAATACAAGAAAATGTTATTTTTAGAATAATGGAAATCTAAGTTAGTAGCTAAAAAAACTTCTTTTAGCTTAGTTGAAATTCATCTTTTTCAAAAATTTCATTCTGATAATTTTATAACTTGTTGATCAATAGTGCTTGCTCATTGTTTAAACTTTCATGCTTTTATATCTTCTTTGATGGCTCTGATTATAGCTAAAAAATCTACTCAAAAATGTTGATAAAATCTTTTATCTTCTATTTTTAAAGCAAATTGTCTTATTTTGTTTGGAACTTTCTCTAAATTTATATATTTTTCTTGTTTATAGGTATATTTTTGATTTATTAATTTATAAGTATAGAAAAAATTTATTCAAAAAAATACAATAATAGAGATTAAAATAAGAATTAATGTTTTTTTCATAAGCTAGAGTAATATTATTAAATAATAGTTTTATAATTAAATATATTTTGATTTAAAGTCTTAAAACTAATTGATAAAAAATTATAAACTATTATAAAATAAAGACTTTAACTATAAAATATAAATTAATGAAATATGAAATAAAAAATATTGCTTGAATAAATTGTATTTTTGTGTCTATGGATACTACTTCTGTTACAATTCAAATTTGAGTAAATGCAGGTTCAATTTATGAAACTAGAAAAGAAAATGGAATTAGTCATTTTTTGGAACATATGTTTTTTAAATGATGAAAAAAATATAAAACTGCAAAAGAAGTGACTGAAACTATTGATAATATTGGTGGAGAATTTAATGCTTTTACTTGAAGAGAAAGCACAGGTTATTATGTAAAAGTTGCTCCAGATTATATTAATTTAGCTATTGATTTGCTTGCAGATATGCTTGTAAATCCAACTTTTGATTCTAATGAAATTGAAAAAGAAAAATGAGTAATTGTTCAAGAATTGAAGATGAATCAAGACAATCCTCATAAAGTTCTTATTACTAAGTTTTTAGAATTTTATCATTGAGATAATCCTTATGGTTGGCCTGTAATTGGAACTGAAGAAAATATTTTATCTTTTACTCAAGATGATTTATTTGCTTATAAAAATTCACTTTATACAAAAGATAATCTTGTGATAGCTATTGCTTGAAATTTGAAAAATCAAAAAGAAATAGAAAATCTTATAAAAGATAAATTTACTCATTTACCAGAGAAAAAAACAAAAGAAAAAGTAAAATATTCTTGAATTCAAACAGAAAAAAAAGAATGATTTTTTAAAAAAAAGGTAGAGCAGAGTCATCTTGTTTTATGAATTTCTTGAGTTAATGTTTTTGATGATAGAAAATATGCTTTATCATTGCTTGCAACTATTTTGTGATGAAATATGAGTTCTGTTTTGTTTCAAGAATTAAGAGAAAAACTTGGTTTATGTTATTATATTTGAGCAAGTTCTTATACAAATGATGAAGATGGTTTATTTTTAATTAGAGCAGGTTTAGATAAAAAGAATTTTGAAAAATGAGTAGAAAAAATAAATGAAGTTTTGGATGAAATAGTAGATGGAAATATAACACAAGAACAATTAGAAAAAGCTAAAGGCTATGTAATTTGAAAGACTGAGATATGAATAGAAACCTCGGACGAGATGGTAGGGTATATTTTGGATCAATATTTATCAAAAAAAGAAATTGTAAATTTAGATGAATTTGTAGAAAAAATCAAGAAAATAAATTTAGAAGATATAAAAGAAGTTGCTAAACTTTTGAAGAAAGAAAATAGATATTTATATTATTTGGAGTAAAATTTAATTTAGTAATGTTGGTCTAAAACCCATTGCTATTTTTTTTATAATTTTTATTATAACTTTAATTTAGAATATAATTTTTTGATTTTTTTTATTTAAACATAATAATCATGATTAAAAATTTCAATAATAAAAGTGAAAAAGTATGAGATGACTTAAAAAAATCAATTACTAAATGAAGTAAATTAGATATTGCTGCTGCTATTTTTTCAATTTATGGTTATGAAAGTTTGAAAAAAGAACTTAATAATATAGAACAATTAAGATTTATTTTTACAGACCCAACTTTTGTAGAAATTGATAAAAAATCAAGAGAACAAAAAATGTTTGAAATAACTTCAAATAATATAAAAAAAGCAATAGGTTGAACAAATTTTGAAATTAACCTAAAAAATAAATTAAAATGAAAAGCAATAGCAAAAGAATGTAGAGAATGGATTGAAAAAAAAGTTAGTTTATTAAAGGCAAATACACCAATAAACAAGACTTTAAGACCTTGTAGAGAAGATAGTGTAAATTTTGATATAACAGAAAATTTATACATAGAATGAGATAATTTTGAAGTATTAAAAATATTACAAGAATCATATTTATGAAAAGTAAAAATGATTTATATTGATCCTCCATATAATACTTGAAAAGACTTTGTTTATAAAGATAATTTCAAGGTTTCAAAAGAAGATTATGAAGATGATTTATGAGTAGAAGATGAAGAAGGTTGAAAACTTTTCAAAAATACAGACACAAATGGTAGATTTCATTCAGACTGGCTTTCAATGATGTATGAAAGGCTTATAGTAGCAAGAGATTTATTAAAAGATGATTGAGTGATTTTCATGAGTATTGATGAAAATGAAATACATAATCTAAAGAAAATCTCTGATGAGATTTATTGAGAAGAAAATTATATTTGAGAATTTATTTGGAATAATAGAACTACACCTAATGATGCTCAATGTAATTTTGCATCAACACATGAATATATATTAATATATTGAAAAACTAATAATATTATTTTTAAGTGATTAGAAAAAGATTTTTCTAACTATAAAAATTCTGATAATGACATAAATTGAGATTGGATAGCTGATAATCCTACTGCTGCTAGTTGAAATTATAAATTTGAAATAAAAAATCCATTCACATGAGAAATATATACTCCACCAGTTTGAAGATATTGGGCTTTTTCTGAAAAAAGGGTTGAAGAATGGTATAAATCATGAAAATTATTATTTCCAAAAGTAAATTGAAAAAATTTTTTATTAAAAAAATATAAAAAAGATTTGAAAAGTGATTTTAAGCCTATACCTTCAATTATAAATTGAATTTTAACTAGTATATGAGCAAAAGAAAGGAAAGAATTATTTCCAGAATGAAAATTTTTTGATTACCCTAAACCTACAATATTAATTAAATATTTATTAAATCAAACTTTACAAGTTGATGATTTAGTAATAGATTTCTTTTCTTGAAGTGCTACAACAGCTCATGCAGTTATGCAGTTGAATGCTGAGGATGGAGGAAATAGAAAATTTGTGATGGTTCAAATTCCAGAAGAAACTGATGAGAAGAGTGAGGCTTTTAAGGCTTGATATAAAAATATTTGTGAGATTTGAAAAGAAAGAATTAGGAGAGCTGGAAAGAAAATAATTGAGGAAAATGAGGAAAAATTGAAGGAGAGGAAAGAAAAGTGAATAAAAGATTTGGATACTTGATTTAGAGTTTATAAAACTGATTCAAGTAATATGAAAGATGTATTTTATCATCCAAGTGAATTAGAACAATGAAATTTATTAGATGTAGTTAGTAATATAAAAGAAGATAGAAGTAGTGAAGATTTATTAACACAAGTAATTCTTGATTTGGGACTTACTCTTGATATGCCAATTGAAAAAAAAGAAATACTATGAAATACAGTTTATTTTGTAGCTTGAAATAGTTTAGTTGCTTGTTTTGATGAAAATATAGATTTCTGAATAGTTGATGAAATAGCAAAAGAAGAACCTTTGAGAGTTGTATTTAGAGATAGTTGTTTTAAGACTGATAGTGATAGAATAAATTTTGAAAATAGATTTAAGAAATTAAGTGTAGATAGTGAAATTAGGGTTATATAATTGAATCTAAAAAATACCCATCAAGCATGACTAATATATTTATAACACCTATCATTTTTTGTAAGAAATGAAATGTATATTTGATTTATTAAATTAATTATATATAGTAAACTAAATTAAATTTAAACTTAAAAAAATATTATGTTTCAAAAAAATATAGCAAATAATACTTTAAAACAATTACCTTGAGATTTTAATTATGATCAAGTTTCTATGCTAAAACTTGCTATAAAAGCAACTTGAAAATTAGAAAAATTAAATGGACTAATGTATTTAATGCCAAATAAAGAAATTTTAATTTCTCCTATGCTAATTAAAGAATCAGTTGATTCATCTGAAATAGAAAATATTCATACAACAACTTTGAAAGTTTTACAATCAAAAGCAGTTTGATGAAGTGAGATAAAATGAGCTGAAAAAGAAGTTTTACATTATCATGATGCAATATTATTTTGATATGAGAAATTAAAAAAACAATGATGATTATGATATAATGATTATTTGGAAATTCAAAGTCTGATTGAACCTAATAAACCTTGAATAAGAAAATTACCCTGAACTATTATTGCTGATTGAAAATGAAAAGCAATTTATACTCCACCAGAAGGTAGTGATGTTATAGAAAAACTTTTAACTAATTTAGAAAAGTTTATGAATAATCATGATGATGATATTGAACCACTTATTAAAATGCCAATATTACATTATCAATTTGAAAGTATTCATCCATTTTATGATTGAAATTGAAGAACTTGAAGAATATTAAATGTTTTATATTTAATACTAGTAAAAAAATTAGATTTTCCAATTTTATTTTTAAGTGAATATATAAATAAAAATAGAAATACTTATTATAAATTGTTATGAAAAACTCATGAAAATTCAAATTATACTGACTTTTCTATTTTTCTATTAAAATGAATTATTGAACAAGCAGATATTACTGCTAAAAAAATATTAGAAATACAAAAATTAATGAAAGAAATTGAAGAAAAAATAGAAAAAATAAATATGGATTATCATAAAATAACTATTTTTCTTTTTAGTAATCCATTTACTTCTATAAAGTGATTTAAAGAACAAATGTGAGTAGCAGATATTACAGCAACAAGAAATATTAAAAAATTAGAAGAAAATAATATTATAAAAACAGTTAAAGTTTGAAGAAATAAACTAATTTTTATTCCAGAATTTATAAAATTATTATCATAATAAAAATGAAACTAAAATTTAAGCAACAACAATATCAAACAGATGCAACAAATGCAGTTGTTAATATTTTTGCAGGTCAGACAAAATGATATAGAAAAGATATAGTTGGTAGAGAAATCATTGATAATAATTTATTTTGAAAACAAATTAATGTTAATGAAATTTTTTCTAATAAAAAACTGGAAATAACTGAAAATGATATTTTACAAAATGTAAGAGAAATTCAAAAAGAACAATGAATTACACCAAGTAAAACATTAGATTCTTTGAATTTTACAGTAGAAATGGAAACATGAACTGGTAAGACATATGTTTATACAAAAACAATGTTTGAGTTAAATAAACAATATGGTTGGAGTAAATTTATTATAATGGTTCCATCTGTTGCTATTAGAGAATGAGTCCATAAATCCCTTGAAATTACACAAGAACATTTTCAAGAAATTTATGGGGAAAAAATAAGATTCACTATTTATGATACAAAAAATAAATCAAATCTTATAAATATTAAAAACTTTGCTAATACTTCCAATATTGAAGTTATTATTATGAATTATCAAGCTTTTAATAGAAAAAATGATGATTGAAAAGTATGATGATGAGCTGCTTGATTAAAAATTTATCAAAAACTTGATGTATTACAGTCATAAAAACCAATTGATATTATAAAAAGAGCTAGACCAATATTGATTATTGATGAACCTCAAAGATTTTGAAATAAAGCAGAAGCAACATTAAAAGAATTTGATCCTTTGTTTATTTTAAGATATTCAGCTACACATAAAAAAGATTTTAATAAAGTTTATAGATTAGATGCTATTGATGCTTATAGTCAAAAATTAGTAAAAAAAATAAATGTAAAAGCTATTGATGTTGTATGAAATAGCTGAACTAATAGTTATTTGTTTTTAGATAAAATAAACATAAGTGCTAAAACATATCCTACTGCTAATTTAGAAATAGAAGTTAAACAAAAAACTACAATACAAAAGAAAATTGTAAAAGTGAAGCAGTGAGATAATCTTTTTGATTTATCAAATGAATTAAAAGAATATAAGGATTGATTTGTAATAAAAGAGATAAATTGATTAAAAAATACAGTTGAATTTGTAAATTGAGTTATATTAAAACCATGACAACAAATTTGAGAAGTAGATAAAAAACATGTAAGGAGAATTCAGATTAGAGAAACTATAAAATCTCATTTAGAAAAAGAAAGATTAATGTATAAAAAATGAATTAAAGTTTTAAGTTTATTTTTTATAGATGAAGTTTCAAAATATAGAGAATATGATGAAAATTGAAATCAATTAAAATGAGAATATGAAAAAATATTTGAAGAAGAATATGATTATGCTATAAAACAGTTATGATTATTTGATACTGAATATAATTCATATCTAAATAAATTTAGAACTAATGAAATACATAAATGATACTTTTCTATTGATAAAAAATGAAGATTTGTAAATTCAGATACAAAATGAGATAAAAAACAATGAATAAGTAATGATGAAAGTGCTTATGATTTAATTATGAAAAATAAAGAGAAACTTTTGAGTTTTTCTGAGCCTACAAGATTTATTTTTTCTCATTCAGCTTTAAGAGAATGATGGGATAATCCAAATGTTTTTCAAATATGCACACTTAAACATAGTCAATCTACAATTAGTAAAAGACAAGAAATTTGAAGATGATTGAGAATATGTGTAAATAAAGATTGAGAAAGAATGGATAGTAATGTGTTAGAGCAAGATTTTTTTGATTATAATACTTTAACAGTTATTGCTTCTGAATCTTATGAAGAATTTGCTAAACAATTACAAAAAGAAATACTTGAATCATTATCAGATAGACCAACTAAATTAACAGTTGAAGCTATAAAAGATATTGTATTAAAAAATGAAAAATGAGAAAAATTTGTATTTGATAGTGAATCTGCTATGAATATGATTTTTGATTTCAAAATGAAAAATTATGTAGATAAAGATTATAAGATTACTGATAAATTGATAAATGATATAGAAACAAATAAATTTGAAATTATAGATGATTTAGAACCATTAACAGTTATTGCTTCTGAATCTTATGAAGAATTTGCTAAACAATTACAAAAAGAAATACTTGAATCATTATCAGATAGACCAACTAAATTAACAGTTGAAGCTATAAAAGATATTGTATTAAAAAATGAAAAATGAGAAAAATTTGTATTTGATAGTGAATCTGCTATGAATATGATTTTTGATTTCAAAATGAAAAATTATGTAGATAAAGATTATAAGATTACTGATAAATTGATAAATGATATAGAAACAAATAAATTTGAAATTATAGATGATTTAGAACCATTTAAGGAACAATTATCTAAATTAGTATTAAAAATTTATTCAACAGATAAATTTAAGGCTACTAACAATGAAAAAGAAGAAAATATTTCAGAAGATATATTAAAACCAAATGATAATTTTGCTAAAAAAGAATTTCAAGATTTATGGAATAAATTGAAAGTTCAAACTACATATGAAGTTAGATTTGATAGTGAGGAGCTAATAGAAAAAAGTATTGAATCAATTAACTTAAATTTAGAAGTAAAAAAAGTAATAGTTAATATAACACAGTGAGAACAAAAAAATAGTATAGATGAAGAATCTATAAAATCATGAAAGAGTATTATTAAAACAAATAATCAAATAGAAAAAACTGAAAGTATATTATGATCAATAAAATATGATTTAATAGAAGAAATCGGAAAATGAACTAATTTAACTAGAAAAACTATTGTAAATATATTAAAATGAATCAATTTAGATAAATTTAATCAATTTAGAAATAATCCAAAAGATTTTATAAACAAAGTGATAAAACTGATAAATGAGCAGAAATCAATTACTTTAATAAATAATATTGTATATTCAAAAATAGACAAAACTTATACAGATGAAATTTTTACAGTTAATAATTTTAAAGGCTCATTAAATGAAAATATATTAAAAGTAAAAAAACATATTTATGATTATGTAAAAACTGATTCAAAAGTAGAAAAACAATTTGCTGAAGATTTAGAAAGCTGAGAAATTTCAGTATATGCTAAACTTCCTAGTTGATTTAAAATATCTACACCAGTATGAAATTATAATCCAGATTGGGCTATTGTATTTGATAAAAAAGATGTGAAGTATATCTACTTTATAGCTGAAACAAAATGAAGTATGAGTAGTATGGATTTGAAATGAGGTGAAAAATTAAAAATTGAATATGCTAAAAAACATTTTGAATCACTTAATTATTCTAATATTAAATATTGAGTAATTGATAATTATGATAATTTATTAAATAAGATATTAAAATAGTATTATATTTAATTTAGCAATGTTGGTCTAAAACCCATTGCTATTTTTTTTATAATTTTTATTATAACTTTAATTTAGAATATAATTTTGTGATTTTATGTGAATGAATCTTGAAGAATTTCAACTTAGGTATATGTGATATGAATTTATGAATGAAAGATTTGCTCTTAATTGGGATGAAGATACACTTTTGAAATTATCTCAAAGGACTGATAAATGAGAAATTACTTGAAAACTTACGGAGACTTCTCCAGAGGAGCTTAAAACAGCTACTGTCCAAACTTATACAGATTTTAAAAGAGATTTTTTGGAAAAAGAATGATCAAAAATAATTAGATTTAATTTTACTTTAAAAGATTATATTGATCGTATTGAGTATGAATTTAAAGTAATTCATGAAATGGGGTATGATACATATTTTTTGATAGTGCAAGATTATATTATGTATGCAAAGAAAAACAAAATAGTTGTAGGTCCTTGAAGATGATCTGCTGCTTGAAGTTTGTTAGGTTATTTGATAAGGATTACAGAAATTGATCCTATGGAGTATGATTTACTTTTTGAAAGATTTTTGAATCCTGCTAGAATATCTATGCCCGATATCGATACAGATTTTGAAGATTCTGAAAGATTAAATATTTTGGAATATTGTAAAAAAAAGTATTGAGTTGAAAAAGTAGCTAATATTTGAACTTATATGACAATGGCTGCAAAGGCATCTTTTAAGGATGTAGCTAGAATATTTTGAGTTTCTTTTACAAAATCAAACCAACTTTCAAATTATATAGAAAAACATATAAAAGATAGTTATGAAACTAATGATGAATTTAAAAACTTAGTAGATGAAGATGAAAGTTTAAAAAAAATAGTAGAATTTTCATCGAATTTGGAATGAACTGTAAGACAGTTATGAGTCCATGCTTGTGGTATTATTATTGCTCCTGAAGATATTACAACTTATACACCTATTCAATATCCACCAAAACCTTGAAGTAAAGAACCAGATAAAACTAGAGTAGTAACTCAATATGATGGGCATTATATGGAGGATATTGGTCTTCTTAAGATGGATTTTTTGTGATTAAGAAACTTATCAATTATTAAAAATACCATCAAAATTTTGAAAGTGAAAGCTGAAAAAGATAATAAACAACTTGAAACTATTTATGAAGAGTTTTTTAAATATTATGTATTTGAGCCACCAATCGATGATGAAGCTAGTTTCCAAATATTTCAAGAATGAGATACTGTTTGAGTTTTTCAGTTTGAATCTGATGGAATGAGAGCTTGGTTGAAAAAGTTGAAACCTACTTGAATAGAGGATATTATTGCGATGGTGAGTTTGTATCGTCCAGGTCCTATGGAGTGGATTCCAAATTATATTGATAGAAAACAATGAGTTGAGAAAATTACATATTTGCCAAAAGATATTTATGAAGATTTGATAAATAAATATTGAAAGGAAGAAGCTGATAAGCAAAGAAAACAAATTAGAGAGGATTTATCTCCTTTTATGGATGTAACTTATTGAATTCCAATTTATCAAGAACAACTTATGAGGATAGTGCAAGTGATGGCTTGATTTTCTCTTGGTGAAGCTGATCTTTTGAGAAGATGAATTGGTAAAAAAATTAAAGAAGTAATTGAACAATTAAAAATAGAGTTTGTAGAAAAATCTGATAAATATAAGTGATATAAAAAAGAGGTTTCTACTTTTGTTTATGAAAAGATGATAGAACCAGCTGCAAACTATTCTTTTAATAAATCTCATGCTGCTTGTTATGCTATAATTGCTTATCAGACAGCTTATTTGAAAGCACACCATCCAGTAGAGTTTTATGCTGCACTTTTAAGGTCTGTAGAAGAAAATACTGAAAGATTTGCGGAATTAGTAGAAGAATTAAAAATTAAATGAATTAAAATACAGCCTGTAAGTGTGAATACTTCATTTAATCATATGGCAGCTGTGGAAGATTCAGTAGTTGTTTGATTTTTGTCTATTAAATGAATTTGATTTGAAGTATGAGAAAATATTGAGAAAGAAAGAGAAAGAAATTGAAAATATAAAGATTTGGAAGACTTTTTCACAAGAAATGAGAAAAATGTAAATAAAAAGACTGTAGAATCTTTGATAAAATCTTGAGCATTAGATGAATTTGCAGATAGATGAGTTTTGATAGAAAATGTTGAAAACATACTAGATTGGTCAAAAAAATGACAAGTTAAGAAGGAATCTGCTGGTATGGGACTTTTTGGAGAAGAAATTTTATGAAAAGATCCATTAGTATTGAAAACAGATGTTTCACATTCTATGACAAAAATGCAGAAGTTATGACTTGAATATGAAACATTTTGAACTTTTATTTCATCTCATCCTTTTGATGGACTTTATAATTTTGTAAAAAGAAAATATAATTTTATTACTCAAATTTTAAAAGAAAACTATGAGTGAGACTACAAAATATTGGGTTTCATAAAAGACATTATCAAAGCTCCAAGATATAATTGAATATTTCTTGTGGTAGAAGATATTACTTGAACTGTAAGATTTTTCGTGAAAAATACTCCTTGATTACATAAGTTTGATATTATAGTGGTTGAGTGATATAAAAGAAAAAGACCATCCATAAGTAAGGTTTATAAAATTAATTTGGGAAAACTTATAGATAAATTGAAAGCTAAATGAAAATATGATGAAAGTTTATCAGTTGCAAAAGTAAGAGCAGATAGAAATGATGTAATTTTAGAAGGTAAAAAAAATTCTGTAGATAAAAATAAGGGAGGAACCGAAACTAATTGAGAATTGGTAGTTGATAATGAACAATGAGATATTGAATCTGTAGATAATGAATTAAAAGAAGAATTACAAACTCAAGAAACTTGTAATACAGATATGGTGCAGGAAAATCAGGAAGGTGATGTAATGCCGGAGTGTGATGTAAATAATTGAGAAAATAAGTTGGAAGATTCCGGATTAAGTGAGGAAAATAAAAAAGAAAATAAATTAAAAGATTCAGGATTAAGTGAGGAATGACAAACAAAAGAGGATACTGATGATATTCATATTTGATTACCTGATGATATAGAAACTATCAAAAAATTAGTTCAAATGAAAAAGGAAAATCCTGATCAAAATGAGTTTGAGGTGGATGGAAAGAAGTATAAAATTTAATTTTAAATACTAAAAATATAAATGGAATATAAAATTACAGAAATGGAAGCTGAACAAAGGTATGATAGATTTTTAAGGAAATATTTTAAACAATTTCCGGAGGTGAAACTGTGAGATATTTATCTTATGATAAGAAAATGACAAATTAAAGTAAATAAAAAGAAAAGAAAAGATAATTATAGACTTGTTTTATGAGATGTAGTTTATATTCCAGATTGAATTTTGGAAGAATTAGATCAGACTAAGTCATGAAAATTGGCTAAATTTTCTTTAGACAAAATCAAAGATATGATAATTTATGAAGATAACAATTATTTATTTTTCAATAAACCTGCTTGAGTAACTATTCACGAATGAAATAACCATATGGATGATTTGACTATGAATAGTTTTTTGGAGAAATATGTGAAAGAAACTTGAATAAATACTTCATCAACTTTTAAGCCATCATTCTGTTTTAGGCTTGATAAAGATACTTCTGGTGTGTTGATAGCTGGTAAAACTTATGATGCTTTGAAATATTTGAATGAATTGATAAGACTACATAAAACAGAAAAAATTTATCTTGCTATAGCTAAGTGAATAGTAAAAAATAAAACTGTAGATTTACCTTTGGAGAAGATTTTTGATAAGAAATTTTGAAAAGCAAAAGTAGTAGTTTCTGAAAATGGTGATCAGGCAACAAGTATGATAAAAGTTTTAAAGACAAAAGAAGATGAGTTTTTATGAAACATATCCTTGGTTCAAGTTCAACTACTTACTGGTAGAATGCATCAAATTAGAGTTCATCTTGCACATAACAAATGGCCGATTATTTGAGATTTGATGTATGCAGACCCAGTTATAAACAGATTAGCTAAAAAATATTATCAAATCACAAGACAACTATTACATAGCCGGAAGTACGGATTTGAATATAATTGAAAAAAGTATAATGTAAAAGCACCAATACCTTTAGAATTTGATGAAATAATGAGTTAAACAATTTATTATTTAAAATAAAAAAAATGAAATATTTATTAGTAGTATTGTTTTTTTTCTTAATTTCTTCTACTTATTCTTATCAAAATTTGATAAATAAAAGAATAGATTCTCATTGAGTAAAAGTTATTAAAGTTATATTAGGTGGTAAATATAAAATAGTTAGCTCATTATCTGAAAAGTGAGATAGGTTAATAAATTTAATGAATAAAGTTTATTGAGTTTCTGCTATAAATTGAGCATACTTTTGTCCTGCTGATTATTCTAATTGTTGATGAAAAAATTATTCAAATGCTCCAAGATTTTATAACTGAAAAAATTATTCAAAATATTGAAATGATTTTGGTATAAATTGAGTTTTTGCTTTTGATAAAAAAGATAAGCCTTTTATTGTAATGAATTATCTTTGGTGAGATGCTCCAGAAAATTTAAAAAAACAAATAAATTCAGATAAAATTAAAGATATTTATCGATGAATTTGAAATTTTCCTGTTTTACTTTTACATTGAAATGATATAGTTTCTTTGTATGAAACTCAATTATCAAGGAAGATGAAGTTATCTTGACCTAAATCTTTTATTTGTTCTACAAAAGATGATAAAACAATATATATGTGATATGTTTCAAATATTACAATTTATAATATGCCAATTTTTCTTAAAAAGAATTTTTGATGTTATAATGCTTTAAATTTAGATTCTGGTGGTTCTTTAGGTATGATTTATAACTGAAAGGTTATTAAAAAACATTGAAGAGATATTATGGATGCTTTTGTAGTAGTAGATATAGAAAAAGAAAATAAAGTTAAACAAATTTTATTTAAAAATAAAAAATTATTGGACAGGGTAGTTAATAAAATTAAAAAATTTTATTGAAATAATATTTATGTTATCAAAGCTTTAGTTTCTAAAATAGAATATTTAAAAAATAAATATTCAAATAATTTAAAGATTTTTGTTCTTTTGAATGAATTACAAATTAGATTAGAAAATTTATTTAATCTTTAACATTTTTTTAAGCTAAATATTTATAATAAACTTTATTTCTGAAAATAATAATATGAAAATTCTACTTTTAGAAGATGAAAAACAAATTGCAGAAAATATAAAAGAATATTTGAAATTAAAAGTTGGTTATAATGTAGATATTACAGGAACAATAAAACAAGCACAACAAAAAATAGAAGATAATTATTATGATGTATTGCTTTTTGATATAATGTTGCCAGATGGAGAAAGTTATGATTTAGCAAATGAAATTAAACAAACTTATGATGATTTGCCTATTATTTTTTTAACTGCAAAAGGTGAACTTGAAGATAAATTAAATTGATTTGATGTTTGATGAGATGATTATATCACAAAACCTTTTGAATTAGATGAACTTATTGCAAGAATACAAACTATTGCAAAAAGATTTTGAATTTGAAATTTAACTATAAAATGAGTTGATTTAGATTTAGAAAATAAAAAAATTATAAAAGAATGAAAGGAAATAAAACTAAATAAAACTGAATGGCTTATTTTGGATTATCTAATTTCAAATAGATGAAAAATTATTACAAGAACTGATTTGATAGAATATGTATGGTGAGATGATTTGTTTGATGAAAAAATAGATAGAAAACTTGATGTTTATGTTGCAAATATTAGAAAAAAATTATGAAAAGATTTTATTGAGACGATTAGAGGTATAGGATATAAAATTTAAATTTTAAGATATGAAATGAAAACTTCTACAAAAGTAATTTTAAAGTTTCAATTATTTACTAGTATTATACTATTTATAATATTATTTTTGGTAAATATACTTTTTTTCGAATCAAGTGTATCTCAATATAATGAAAAAATCATTAAAATGGGTGGAATGATGATGAATATGAACTTTCATCAATGAGAAATGGAAGATTGACGATTACTAAAAGATAATTGTTTTACAAGATACCAGCAAAAATATTGCTTAACTAATGCTAATAAAAATATATTTTGATTTTATCATATAAAAGATAAATTTTTTTATATTAAAAATAATGTAGTTATTGATATAACAAATTTTCTTACATTCCAGAAGCTATTTATAAAAACATCTATTTTTATTTTATTATTTTATTTATTATTTTCATATTTTATTTGAAAACTATTTTTGAAAACTATATATAAAAAGATATTTCAAGCTATATGAAATTTGGAGAAAGAAAATTATATAAATATAAAATCTATGAAATTATCAAATGACGATGAACTTAAAATTTTGTTTGAAACGATAAATAATCAAATAGATAGTATCTCTTCATTTAATAAATATCTTTCTCATGAGTTGAAAACACCTTTGATGAATATTTCCTCTTCGTTGGATATATTAGCTTTAAAATATGATGATGAGAAATTTAGCCAGCTTAAAAAAGAAGTTTTTAATATTAAAAATATTATAGATATATTAAATAAATTAATAGTTATAGAGAATAAAAAATTAAAATTAGAGAAAATCGATATAAATATCTGTGATAAAATTAAAAAGATAGCAAATTCAATAAACTTAGAATATAATATAAGATGTGATATTAATAATATTTTGGTAAATGATGAACTTTTTAATGTTTTGATAAATAATTTACTGATAAATGCAAAAAAGTATGCAAAATGAGATATTAAAATTATTTTGACAGATAATTTTTTAGAAATATCAAATAAATCAGATAAGATACAAAATCTTGAGAAATTAACTAAAAAATTTTATAAGGAGTGAGATAAATGAATGTGAATAGGTTTATATTTAGTTAATAAAATTTGTGATATTTTATGATATAAATTGCTTATATCACAAGATGAAAACCTAATTTTCAAAATAAAAATATTTTTTTAACATTTTTTTAAGGTAGATGTTTATAACTATAACACTTCCAAAAAAAGAAGTAAAAAATATTTATAAATTAATTATTATTAAAATGAAATGAAAAAAGACATTAATACTACTTACAGTAGTTTTAGGAACATTAACAGGTGGAGCTTATGCGATGTATTGACAATGAGGATGAAATTGAGGATATATGTGAATGTGA
>JALUXR010000098.1 GCA_027013285.1 Candidatus Altimarinota bacterium
TATTGACAATGAGGATGAAATTGAGGATATATGTGAATGTGACATTGATTTGGTGGAGGATTAAGTACTGCACAAAGAGAAAAATTGCAATCTATGTCTATGGAAGATAGAATGGATTATATGCAAAAATTAAGATGAGAAAATTGAGATATGGATGATATGATGTGAGACAATCATGATGATAATGATATGGATGATGTGAAATGAAGCAATCAAGATGATAATGATATGGATGATATGCAAAATTTAATGTGGGGAAACGGAGGAGCTTGACAATTAATGCAAAATGTGACTACAAATGCACAAAAATATGTAAATCAAAATAAAATTGAACAGTATAAATGAATTATAGAAAATAAATATGCAAAAAAAATAAATTCATATACACAAAGTCAACTTCAAAGTAAAATAACAAAAGTTAATGATTTATTAACAAAAATTGTAAATGGTAGCTATCCTGAGATAACAAAAGCTCTTTATACAAATGTATTGTTTGCATTAAAGGTATCTTTGGTAAGTAGATTAAAAAATAAAACTACTAATACTTCTGCTGATTCTATTATAAATTCTATATTTGGTAACTAAAAATATTCTTTGATGTTATAAATTTTCAACTAGGGTTATTCCTAGTTTTTTTATAACTTATTGAACTTGATATTAAAAAATTAATTCTTAGAATTAAGATTAATTTACTTGAAAAATAAGTTGTTCTATGAAAAAGTTTTTTGCAACTATTGTATTATTTATATTTGCTTTCATAAATCTACATAATGTTGTAGATGCTTTTCATATACAAGAAATGCAAAAAATGATGCAATCTTGAAATATGCAAGAAATGAAAAATATGGATTGTTGTAAAAATATGGATTGTTGTAAAAATATGATGAAATCACATAAAAAGTCTACTGATTGTATGGTTCAGCATAAAGACATAATTTCTAATAATGTTAGCACACCAAAATATAAAAAAAATTCTTATAGTAAAAATAATTTTGTAATTTCTTATAATAATAATTTTAAAAAAGACATAATTTCAAAATATTTAAGAAAAATTAACTCTCCACCTAATATAAAAAATTATTTTATAGAGAGTTATATCTGAATTGTAAAAAAACAAGAATAAAATTTTGTGTTATTAAATAGCTATATTTTTTTGGTAGCTATTTTTTTAGTGTTTAAATAAAGTGTATAACACAAAATTTTAAAAATTAATTAAATTAAAAAAATGAATAATAAAATATTAATATCAATATCAATAGTTGTAGTGTTATCATTGGTAATATGAATTTGAGCTTTCCATATGTATAATATAGATAGAAACTTATCTTGGAATCCTATTCATAATATGATGGATGAAAATGAAAATGAAAATGATAATGATATGGACGATATGATGTGAAATAAGAATAATCAAGCATCTTGTAATGGATGATCAAATTGTTGAATTAATAATAAACAATGACAAATATGAATGATGAATTGAATTTGAAATATGCAAGGGAATTGAATGATTTGAAATAATAATTGAGAAACTTTTACAACTTCAACAGAGTGATTGCCGGAAGCAAAAAAATCTGAAATAGTAAAACTAAAAGATGGAGATACTTATGAAATGGTAGCATACCCTGTAAAACAAGAAGTATGAAATAGGGTTATTAGAAGACTTTCATATAATGGAATGATACCTTGACCAATTATTCAAGTAGAAAAATGAGCACATATAAAAATTAAACTTACAAATAAGCTAGGTATAGAAACTACTTTACATTCTCATGGTTTAAGACTTGATGATAGTAAATTTGATGGTCTTCCAACTACTATGGGATGACAGCAAAAACCAATAAAGCCTGGAGAAAGTTTTACTTATGAACTTAACTTTCCAGATGCTTGAGTTTATTGGTATCACCCACATATAAGAGAAGATTACACTCAAAGAATGGGACTTTATGGAAATTATCATGTAACTGAAACTTGATATTGGTCTAAAGTAGATAAAGAAGAATTTATGATCTTGGATGACATTTCACCAGATGATGTATTTTATAAAAACAAAGTAGATCATACACTTATGGGTAGATTTGGAAATATTATGCTTATAAATAATGATCCAAAGTATAAACTAAAACTTGAAACTGGTAAAAAAGTAAGATTATTTATTACAGATGTAGCAAATACTAGAACTTTTGACTTTGAAATAGTAGATCAAAATTGAAAGATTCAAAAATTAAAATTAGTTTGATGAGATGAATGAAGAATACAGAAAGAAAAAATAATAAATAATCAAATAATAGCACCAGCTGAAAGATATATAGTAGAAACAGTATTTAATAAACCAGGAACTTATACAATAAAATCAAAAGATAGAAAACTTGGAGAAATAGTAGTTAGTTGAAATCAAACAAATGTAAGTTTAGGAGCTTTGAGAGATAATTCAGCAGATTATAAGGTAATACTTGATAAATTAGATTATTTCTTAAAAAAACCTGCTGATAAAAAACTAAGACTTACAATAGGTATGAAATGACAATGAGAAATGAGAAGATGAATGAGACATATAGACTGAATGTGAAATATGATGTGAGGAACAAAAGCAGATATAGATGCAAAAGAAAGATCTATGTGAGGTATACCAATGGAAAATGATGGAGATAAAATAGAATGGGAGGATAATATGGCAATGATGAACAAAATGTCTAATTCAAATATGATGGAATGGATTTTAGAAGATGAAGAAACAAAAAAAGAAAATATGGATATAAATTGGAAGTTTAAGAAATGACAATTTGTAAAAGTAGAAATTTACAATGACCCAAATAGTATGCATCCAATGCAACATCCAATACATTTCCATGGACAAAGATTTGTAGTACTTTCAAGAAATGGAATACCAAATAAAGATTTACAATGGAAAGATACTGTGCTTGTGAAAAATGGAGAAAAAGTGGATATTCTAATACAAATGACAAATCCTTGAACTTGGATGGCACATTGTCATATAGCTGAACATTTACAATCAGGTATGATGATGGTATTTAAAGTAGAATAATATTATAAAAATAATTATTACTTAATTTCTTTTATTTTAATGGAGTTAGGTAGTAGCTTTTATTAATTAAATTAAAAAGATGAGAAGAAATAATAAAATTATTTTGTATATTATTTTAATAGTTTCATTGTTTTTAAATGTTATATATTTTACTTGAATTAAAGATTTGTTTAAAAATAATGAGTCAAATTTTCAATCTATTGTAAATTATAATTTATGAAAAAATAATAATAATGTTTTGAAACAAATTGATAATGATTTTAGAACTGTATTATCAAAACATTTTTGAAAGATAAAGTTAGATAAAAATATGTTTTTAAAAGATACAGATACATATCATTTATTTTATTTTTCAGAAAGAGTACCAAACTTAAATTCTGTTATTGATTTAATATTACCAGAAATTAGAAAAAAATGATATATTGAACAATCATTAAAAGATAGTAGAACTTATAAATTTAACAAAAATATTAATGGTAAAGAATATTCAATTATTTTTAATGTTTTATCTTATCATTTAGATAACGAAAATAACAATAATGATAATGAGGATATGTGAGTATTTATGTTGTATATAAAAAAATTATAAAATGAGAAAAGTATTTAAACACATAATAGACAATATATTTGTTTATTTAGCACTTATAGTATTTGTATGATGATTTATATATTTTATAAATTTGAACTCAAAAAAAGCTAATATGGAATTAGTTCATTGGCATATGAAGATATCTTATGATATATGTTGAAATAAAGACCCATTCCCACGAGAATGAAAAGAATGATTAGTTCATTGACATAATGATGGAAGAATACACATAGAATGATATGTTGATAAAAACAATAGAAAAGAAACACTGTGAATGTATTTTGATTCATTATGAGTTAAATTTAATGACACACAAATTGCAAACATTCAAAATGGTTATAAATGTCCTTGATCAAACAAATGATGAACTTTGAAAGTTATAATAAATTGAAAACAAATCAAAAATGTAAAAGATTATATCTTAGAAAAAGATGATGATATAAAAGTTTTATTTAACTAGTAAATTACAAAAATGGATTATTCAATAAAAATTCAAATAAATGATAGTTTAGAAAACACAAAAGATAAATTACTATCCAAACTTAAAGAGAAATGATTTTGACTAGTTACAGAATTGGACTTATCAAAAATATTTAAAAATAAACTTTGAGAAAAAATTGGAGAATATCATATACTTTGAGTATGTAATCCTTGATATTCTTACAAATTATATAAAATAGATCCTATGATGGGATGAATACTTCCTTGTAAAGTAGTTCTTTTTACAAAAGAAGACAAAAATTTTATTTGATTAGTGAAACCGACTATTCAAAATAATTTCTTAGAAAATGATGTATTTAAAAATGTTATTGAAGAAGTTGAAGAAATCTTAATTGAAATAATAAAAACTATTTAATTATTAATTTAAAAAACAAATGAAAACAACAAATATTCTTATTACAATCGTGATTGTATTATTAGTATTATCTACTTGATGAACATATTATTTATTGTCAAATAGCTGAAGTAATTTATCAAAAGATGAAATAAAAAGCTTAGTAAAAGAAGCTGTTCTTGATATAGAATATACAAAAGTATGATGAAAAGATAATTTTAAAAAAATAAATAAATTACAAATAGCTCAAATAAATAAAGCATTATGACAAGTAAATAATCAACAATGACAAAATAATTATAAACCTACAGTAAATAATAAACCTACAGTAAATAATCAAGCTAATTGAAATACTATTTCACAAGCTCAGATTAAAGAGGTTAAAAAATGAACATATGTTTTGTGAAATCCAGATGCTGAAATATCTTTTATAGAGTATTCTGATTTAGAATGTCCATTTTGTAAAAGATTACATCAAGCTGGAACTATAGACCAAATATTGAAAGAATATGATGGTAAAGTTAATTTTATATTTAAACAATTTCCATTGTATTTTCATCAAAATGCTCAAAAAGAAGCAGAGGCTGCAGAATGTATATGAGAATTATGAGGAAAAGATAAGTATTATAAATATATAAATACAGTATTTAAAAGAACTACATCAAATGGTACTTGATTTCCTATAACTTCTCTTAAGCCTTTAGCAATAGAGTTAGGTGTTGATTGAGATAAATTTGAGTCATGTTTAAATTCTTGAAAATATACTCAAAAAGTAAAAAATGAAGAACAAGAATGAGCAAATGTATTTAAAGTAACTTGAACACCAGGTAATGTAATACTGAATAATAAAACTGGTAAATGGGTTATACTTCCAGGTGCATATCCATATGGAGCATTTAAATCTAAGATAGATAATTTATTGAGTAAATAATAAAATGATAAAAAATTTATTAAAAGTATTTAAGTCAAAAGTATGAATTATATGATTTATACTTGGTTTATTTATTATAGTTATACCTACTTATTATTTTACAAATAAAGATTTAATAATATGAAATTTGTGATATAACTTTTATGTTATAGAGATAGTCTTATCTGTTAATATATCACTATTGTTTGCTTTATTTATGTGAGCAAGTTTATATAAGATGTTCTTTTTTGCTCAAATAGATTGAAAGAGTATAACAAAAAATGTATGATGAGTTTTGTGATGATTTTTATGAATACTTGTAAGTTGATGCCCAGCATGTAGTATTACTCTTGCATCGTATATCTGACTTGCAAGTTTGATATCATTACTTCCATATTATTGATTGGAACTTAAATTAATATCTGTAATAATGCTTGTGTATGTAAATTATAGTATTATTAAAAATTTAGAAATTTGTAAAATTAAAAAATGAAAGATAAAAAATTGATAACTATAGCTATAATATCTTCTTTAGCTAGTATGAATGCATTATATTTAACTTATTCTGCTTATGAACTTAAAGCTAACTTATCAAGTTGAAGTTTTTGTGATATTAGTAATACTTTTTCTTGTACTAGTGTATTTAATAATGATTTCGCATGGTTTTGAGGAATACCATTTTCAGAAATAGCATTGGTAGTATATCCTATATTAGTAGGACTAGCTATTTGGTGATTAATGTGAAATTCTAAAAAGGCTTATTTAAGTATTTTAATATTATCAATCTGATGATTATTATTTAATAGTTATATTATTTTTAATGAATACGGTATTTGAACATATTGTATTTTATGTTTAATATGTACATTGATAATTACTATCAATTGAATATTAGCATTTATATGACTTAAGAAAAGTAAATAAAATTTATTAATTAAATTATTATAAAATAAAAAAAATATATAATTTTTTCCTTGTTTTTTTTATAACTTATTGAACTTGACTATTTTTTCATTATCTTAAAAGTATTTATTTTACTTAAAATGTATTTTATGAAATCAGGGCAAATAAGAAAAGAATGGTCAAATTTTTGGAAGGATAAGAGTAGAAATCATAAACAATTATCTCCAGCTCCTTTGGTTCCACAAGGTGATAAAACTTCACTTTTTACAGTTGCTGGTATGCAACAGCTTGTCCCATATTTGAGTGGAAAACCACATGAGGATGGTACAAGGCTTTATAATATTCAAAAGTGTGTAAGAACTCCAGATATTGATGAAATATGAGACGAAAGACATCTTACAATGTTTGAAATGATGTGAAATTGGTCTTTGGGTGATTATTTTAAAAAAGAATCTATCACTTGGTCAGTAGAATTTTTACATAATGTATGTAAAATACCATTAGAGAAAATTTGAGCTACTATATTTTTGTGAAATAAAGAATTATGATTAGAAGAAGATAAAGAAGCAAGAGCTATACTAAATGAATGTTGAATATCAGATAGTAGGATAAGAGCTATGGAAGAAAACTGGTGGGGTCCAGCTGGTGAGGTAGGTCCTTGTGGTCCTGATTGTGAATTTTATGTAGATAGATGAGAAGAATTTGGAAAGGATGATTGGTTACTTGATGAAAATGATAGATATACTGAAATTTGGAATAATGTTTTTATGCAATTTTATAAAAATCAAGATAAAAGTTTTACACCATTATCAGCTCAAAATGTAGATACTGGTATGGGCTTTGAAAGACTTACTATGGTTTTACAATGAAAAAAAACTATTTTTGAAACTGATTTGTTTGAATGAATTATTAAGGTAATAGAAAAACAAACTTGATTAAAATATCCTCCTTATAGTGTAGATGAAGAGAAATTAAATAAAGAAGAAAAATGAATTACTAGAAGGTTTAGAATTATTACAGATCATATTAGATGAAGTTTGTTTTTGATATCAGATGGAGTTTTACCTTCAAATGAATGAAGATGATATGTTCTTAGAAGATTGATAAGAAGGGCATTTTATAATATGTATTTGTTAAATAAAGATATAGATTATAAAAAAACTGTAAAAGAAATTTATAGAGCAGTTGAAGAAAAATATTGAGAATTTTGGACAAATTTGCAAAATAATGAAACTTTGAGTGATATTATTATTACAGAGATGGAAAAATTTGAGAAAACTATTAGTAAATGATTAAAATTACTTGATGAAATTATAAAAACTGTAGAAGATATAAATTCTGATACTATTGAATGAGAAGTTATTTTTAAACTTTATGACACTTATGGTTTTCCTTTTGAACTTACAAAAGAGATTGCAGAAGAAAAATGATTTAAAGTAGATGAAAATTGATTTAAAAAATATATGCAAGAAGCAAAAAATAAATCAAAGGCTAATGCAAAATGAGTATTCTCAAGATGAATAGATTGGGCAAAATATCTTGAAGGTATTCAACCAACTAAATTTGTAGGTTATGATAATTTAGAATTAGAAAATCCAAAACTTTTAAAAGAAATAGATATAGACTGACAAAAAATATTTGTTTTTGATAAAACACCTTTTTATGCAGAGTGAGGATGACAAACAGCTGATAAATGAGAAATAGAGTTAGATGATGGGACAGTGTTAAAAGTGCAAGATGTGAAGAAAGTTGCAGGTGTTTATTTACATTTTGTAGAATAAGATTACTATTTAGTAGTCTTTTTTTGATTTAATTTATTGATTTAATTTATTGATTATCAATGTGTTTATACTAGAATAAAATTATTTATTATTAAATAAATAAAATGAAACAAAAATTAGTAATTATATTGTGACTATTAAGTTTATTGACTTCTTCTTTTGCTGCTAGTTTTAGTTGTTCTCGGAAACATGAAAATGGAAAAATATATTTAGGTGATAAAGTTATAAATCTTACAAATTCTGCTGATAACTTGAAGTGTTCAAAATGGTTAGATAAGATGACAATAAATACATTAAATGGAAATGATGAAATAGATACTTTAAAATCAGATAAAAAATGAACAAAAATTAATTTATGAGATTGAAATGATATTTTTAATCAAAATGTAGATCATTGAGTTTTGAATTGAATTACTATTGATGGATGAAATGGTTATGATAAATTAATTATAAATAAGAAAAAAGACAGGTTAGTTATTGACTGAAATTGTGCTAATTCTTGTAATATTTATTTAAAAGATTCTGATTGAAATCCTTGGCGGAAATTTAAAAATATAACTTTAAAATCTATTGAAGAAATAGATGCTCCAGATTGAATTCTAAAATTTGAATGAAATAGTAATATAAATGATAATAATTCAAGTAAATGAAATAATGTTCAAAGTAGTTTAGGTAAAACTATTAATAATTCAGGAAATAATAATGAAAATACTGAAAAATTAGCTTCATATAGTTATAAAAAATTTCAACATGTATTAAACCAATGTAAACTTACTTATCCAAATGGAAGTAAAAAATTGGTGGATAAATGACAGTTTGCATGATACAAATCAGGTGTGTTCTATGCGGATACTCAAGGAAATATGATATTTGATTTGAAAAAGACAAAAGATATGAAAATGAGAGTTGAATTAAGACAACAACAAAACCATAAAGATAGCTGATGGGTAGTAAATGATAATAAAATACATACATTGATAGCAACTGTAAAATTACAAAAATTAAATAAAGCACTTGAATATACATTTTTACAAATTCATTCGGAAGTTCATCCACTTTTAAGAATGGCTGTGGAAAAAACTAAAAGATGAGAAAATAACCATATTTGGGCAATTATAAGAGTAAATGTAAATAATACTTGAAAAAGGACAGCACGGTATGATTTATGAGCTATTTCAGAAAATTATGATAATTTTAAGGTAGAAGTTGGAAACAATAATTTAAAAATTTATAAAAATGGAAAACTTTATGTTGATAAAGATATTTCATATTGGCCAGAAAAGAAAAATTATTTTAAAGCTTGAATTTATGATAGTAAAGATTCTCCACCATCATTTGAAATAAAAATTAAGTTTAGTCAATTAGATATGACTGAATGAACAAACCTTGGAAATACAAATAATACAAAAAGTACAAGTAAACAAGAAAATCAATTTAATATTAAA
>JALUXR010000099.1 GCA_027013285.1 Candidatus Altimarinota bacterium
TATTTAAAGTATGAAATGAAACTTTTCTTGAAAATAATAATTTTAATATGAGTGTTTTTGTTTTGATTGTATGTTTTTAATCCTTCTTTGTTTCACAAGATAAGTAAAACACAAGATGATACAATAAATACTCAACAGTATGTTTTAACACCAAATCCAGCAAAGTTTTTTTTGTTTAATTTAAAGGTTTCATCAACAAAAAATTATAATACTGATGGTATAGTTTGATGAACAAAATTGTATTTTGATGCAGTAAGTTTATTTAATACAAATATTATAGATTTGTTGGATAATACTAATGATAAAAAAATAGTTTTAAATACTCATATTGCTCAGCTTGAAAATATACAAAATAGATTAGATAATACAATTGTTAATTTAAGAAATAATTATAATGAAGAATATACCTTGTATCAAACATATTTGGCTTCCAAACAAGAATGAGATCAACAATTTACAAATGGATTTATAGATAAAGATGTTAGTATTATAAAAGAATGACTTTCTCAATCATATAAAAATGGACCGAAAGCTACAGAACATAGAATTTTAGCTAACTGATGAAATATAGTATTAAATAAATTAAGTTTTATAAAAACACTTATAGATGCAAAAATACTATTATTAACAAATAATTCAGATGATATTATAACTAATTTTGCACTTATGAAATGAAATATATTGGTAAAATTGTATAAATTGAAACAAAGACTTGAGACAAATTATTATAATTAAAAAAACCTGAGATTAGATTTCTCAAGTTTATTTTTTTTATTTGCTTAAATTGTTTACCATAGTATCAATTTTTAATTTTAAGTAATTTAATATTCATAATTCTGTTTTGAAGTGTATTCAATTATGATCTATTTTTGTGTCATTTATATGAGCTTGTATGATTTTATTTATTCTATTTTGAATATGTGTTAATAATTTATTTTTTTTATCTTCTGTTAGTGTTTTTAATTTTGTATTTAAATTTTTGATAGCTGTATCAATATTTGCTTTTACAGTTGTAGATATTCAAGCATAAATTTCTGTTTTTTGTTCTTTTTTATTTGTTTTGAATGTTTCTTTTTTTTCTTGAATATCATTATAAGTGTTTTTCATATTGTCTATTACAGATTGTATTTTTGCTTGTTGCTCTGTTGGGAGTAATGTTTTAATCTGTTCTAAAGTATTTATTCTTAAATTTCTTATTTGTTCCCATAATCATTTTATTTGACTCCAAATTTCTTGTTTAGTTGTTTTATCTTTAGTTTGTTTTGCCTGTTCTTTTAAAGTTTTAATTTTACTAATTATTTCTTTAATTTGGTTATGAGTATTTTTATTTATTTCTCTAATTTTTTGTTTTGTATTTTTATCTAATGATTTTTTTAAAGATTTCATTGTTTGTTTTCTATTTTCCCACATAGATTTTCTTTCTGTTTGAAATCAACTTTGTAATTGTTCTTTTTGGTTTTTTATTTCTACTCTAAATCAAGATAATTCTGTTCTTTCATTAAAATGGAAATCTTTATGAGTATATCAAGCTGTAAATCTTGGATATTTTGCAACTATTTGTTTTGATAGTTCATACATTTGATTTCTAATATTATATTTTTGACTGTGATTTGTTGCTGATTTAAGCTCAGATCTTAATGTTTTCATTTGATTTTTATAATTTACAATATCTTGATTAGTTCAAGTATGGATTACGTTTTGATTTCAAGTTCAAGCTGTGTTGTCAGCAAAAGCTGTTCAGCTAATTATCAATGTTCATAATAATGTAATAGTTAGTAATTTGTTTGTTTTCATTTTAATAATAATTATAAGTTAAATATACTTTTAAGAAATATGCTCGAGCTGTATTATTTCTTAAGTGTTATGATTATACGAATTTTATGTTAGTCTAATGTAAAAAAATAAACTTTATTATTTACAAATTTTTTACAATGAGAGTAAGAGTTGATAGATACTTATGAAACTTATGAATTGCATCTAGGAAAGAATTAATAAAAATTATAAAAGATATTTGAATAAAAATAAATCAAAAAGAAACTTTTAAATCTGATACTAAAGTTGTAGAATGAGATATCATAGAATTTAATTGAGAAAAAATAGAAGTTAAAGAAGATATTTTGATACTTTTACATAAACCTGCTTGATATGTAAGTTCAGATATTGCAGAATGAGCTTATCCTTCTTACAAAGAATTAGTCAAAGATTGTCCTTATAGGAATTTAGTAAAAGTTGCTTGAAGACTTGATGTAGATACAGAATGACTTTTGGTTTTATCTTCGTCTTGAACTTTAATCCACCAAATAATTTCACCTAAAAAATGAAAAGAAAAAATATATTTAGTCCAATTAGAAAATAAAATTACAGATGAAGCAATAGAACAATTGGGAAAATGAGTAAATATTTGAGATTATATCACTTTACCTGCAAAAGTACAAAAAATAGATGATAAACAGATATATCTAACCATAACAGAAGGAAAATTTCATCAAATTAAAAAGATGGCACATTCGGTGGGAAACCAAGTAGTATATTTGAAAAGAATAAAAGTATGAGATTATGAATTATGAGATTTAAAGTTGGGGCAGTGGAAATACTTAGATTAATTGATAATTTGATAATGGAAAATTTAGAATTATGAATGAATTTTAAGGACATTTTATATAGTATATTAAATTATGAATATAAGAAAATATTATAGGTTAAATACTTCCGAAATAAGATATATTACTTCTACAAGAAGAAAAAAGTTTGTTTCTGGTAAAATGTTAAATATGAATATTATAGAGCAATATTCTTGACAAAATAACAATAAATTTGCTATAAGTATATCAAGTAAATTTCATAAAAAAGCAGTTTATAGAAATATCATTAGAAGAATATATTTTGATATAATTTATAAAAAATGATATTTAAAGATTCCAGTAAAAAACAAATTTTGAAAAATATATTGTAGTTTGAAAAAATGAGTAGAATATGATGTAAAATGAGAAAATTATGAAAAAAAAGTTAGAAATGATTTAGAAAAAGATTTATTTAAGTTATTTTGAAAATAAATGAGTAAAATAATAATTTATACTGATGGAAGTTGTATTTGAAATCCTTGACCAGGAGGTTGGGCATATTTACTAATGTTTGGTGATAAACAGAAGCTAGAATCAGGACAATGAAAAAATACTACAAACAACCAAATGGAGCTTACAGCAGTGATAAAGGCATTACAAGCATTGAATACAGATAAATATTCTATAGAAATTTTTACAGATTCAAAGTATGTGATGGATGGAGCTACTAAGTGGATAATAAATTGGAAGAAAAAATGATGGAAAACAACAAACAAACAGGATGTTAAAAATAAAGAATTATGGCAAAAACTTGATGGACTTACTTCAAAATTTAATATAAAACGACATTGGGTAAAAGGTCATGATACAAATGAATTTAATAATCTTGTAGATGAAAAAGCACAAGAACAAGCAAGGGAATAGTTTTATTAAATTTTAAAAAAAAACCTGCAAAGGCAGGAATTAGTTATTAATTTTTTATTGTTTAATAATATCTCATAATTTTAATCAGTTTTTTACTATACATATATTTGTATTACATTTTCACAGTGTGATTTTTTTTTCTTCAAATTTATTATTATTTTTTACTAAAATATAAGATTTTCAATATTTGTAAGTTATACTATCATAAGGAATAACTATTCAAGTATATTCTGATGTTTGAGGATATCAAGTTATAAACATTCATAATATCCAGTCTTTTGGTGTTTTTTTAAATTGAACTTCTACTTGAACTTTTTTACTTATAGGATTTGCAGAAGGGTATATTACGGATATAGTTCAAGTTGTAGTTTTTCATAAATCTTTAACTATTATTTTATCTCATATTTTTATGTTTTGGACTTCTTCTACAGGTATGTAAAATACTCATTTAAGTTTCTTATAATCAGCTATCATAAGCACAGGCATACCAGCTCATACTACTTGTCATATATTTCATATTTTTTTTGTAATAACTCCATTATAAGGTGCATACAATTTAATATTTCATAAATTTACAGCAGCTAAATTTTTATTTCATTTAACTTGGTCTATTTGAGATTTGATTTGACTTAACTGAACTTGTTTCTGTTCTTTTAATGCTTGTAATCCTTGAATAGCTTCTTGATATTGTTGTTTTATAACTTCAAGTTTTGTGTTAACTTCATTTACTTTTCATGCAGACATAGCTTTGTATTGTTTGTATGTTTGTTGTGCTGTTTCATAACCAGCTTGTGTTAATTCATATTTTTTTTGTAATAAATCAATTTGCATACTAGATTGTTTTTTGAAATTTTCTATATTTTGAATAGATCATTTTACTCACATAATAAAATTTCATTTTGCAGTTAATAATGCAGATTCTATATTGTTTTGATAAGTAGAAGTTTGTTTTTTATATTGATTTATCATTGTTTGAGTAAAACTTCTTGAAACTACAGAACTATCTACAGCAGTAAATACTTTACTTGCTAAATTTCTAGATGATATTAATAAATCTTTTGTTTGATTTAAATTTTCATATATTCTTTGTTTTAATTTTGGGTCATTTATAACTGAATTAGAACTTTTTATATCATTTAGTAGAGTAGTTGTATTTTTATTCCAAGTTTGATATTTATTATTTAACTTTAACCAATCAGTTTTTATACCATCTTTTAAACTTGTATTTTTTGCACTTAGGTAAGATTCAAATGCATCATTTTTATGTTTATTTGTATCTGAAATTCCAAAAAGTTGATCTGTAAAAATCAAAAAGTTATTTAATAAAATTTCACTTTGAGAAATAGCATTTTTACTATTTGAATATATATTTTGTTCATTTTGTTTTAAAACTAATTTTGTATTATCTAAATTTGCCTTTACAGTTTCTAAACCAATTTTTGCTTGATTAACTTTTTTTTGAGCAGTTGCTAATTGTTCAGTAGTTATTTTTTGAGTATCACCAACTCATGTTTTTATTCATTCCATACCAGCTTTTGCTTGAGCAACTTTTGCTTTTGTAGATTGAATTTGGGCATCAAACATTTTTCCTGTATTTTTGTACATAGCCCATAAAGAAGATAACATTTGCTTTGCTGAACTATATTGTGTTTTTACCTCATTTCCATCTAAACTTGCTAGAAGTTGTCATTTTTTAACAATACTTCATTCTTTTACATAAATATTTGTAATTCTTCAAGGTAATTTAAATCCTAAAAAAGTAGTATTTTGAGATTGTAAACTTCAAACATAACTATTATTTGATAAAATATTTCAAGATATAACAGTATATGTTTTAGAAAAATTAGAAATAGATAAATTTTGCTTTACATTGGAATTACATCCAGACAATATCGAAGCTAC
>JALUXR010000100.1 GCA_027013285.1 Candidatus Altimarinota bacterium
TCTCAAAAAGAAATTAAATATCTAAACACAAAATAAATAAACATAAATCAAATTGCAAAATTTGCCATACTCCTTGCAAAATTCCATATATTCCACAAAACTACATCAAAATGTAATGCAGTTCAATATAATAAATCATTTGTCATTAATTTACTAGCTAAAATAGGAAAAATATACCATATAGATCATATTAAATCTACCAAAGAAAAAAACAAATTTCAAAACACTGAACTATTTTTTACAGTTGATTCTGCAAAAGTCCAATTACTAAAAATAAAAAAAGTTATTACAAAAAAAAGTCCAATTTTCTTAAACTTATTTAATTTTTTAAAGAAACTAAATATCATAACTTTTATATTAAACTTTAAATATTTTATTTTTATTTATTTCTTAAATTATATTTATTATAAAAAAAAAAGCAAAAGATAAATATCTTAAGCTATTTAATATTTGTATAAATAGGTTCTCATCATTCTGGATCCGAAACCATAACATAATTATCAAACTTATATTTAGGAAATTTTAACATTAATTTATTTGTTATTTCTACTCCCTTTCAAGAATTACTTAAATATCAAAAGAAAGTTTCTCTTAAACATTTAGCTAATCTAATTTTTGTAAGTTTTGTAATATTTTTATCTTCAAAAACTTTTGAAATAGTATTTACAGTGTCTTTTACAGAAACATCTCAAGGTAAAGTTAAAACATCTATAACTTTTCTATATTCTATAGCAATTTTATTATTTTCATATTTAGGAGAATATAACTTATTTTGATATTTTACAAAATTATAATTATCTTCTAATGTAAATTTATCTGATGATAAAAATTTTATAACATCATTTCTTATATTTTCTAATTCTGGATTCAAATTTTCAGTTAATTCTTTTAAAATTCATTGTTTAAGATTATCTAATCATCATTTTGATTTATCAATAACTTCTTTTTGTCTTAAAACAGAATTTTCTTCTACATTATTTCTTAATCATAAAGTTTCTACCATCGATAATGCAATTTATCTAATAAATAATATAGCTTAATTGTAATAAAAAATATTTTTTTGTCAAAAAAAAACTGACTAAATTAAGTTAGCCAGTATATTTATTATAATAAGGAGTATAAACAAATAAAATCACTCATTCTCTATTATTTATATTATTTTTTACTGAATTCTTCCTTACAATGAGTAAAAAAATGATTTACTAAATCTAATACATTTTCAAATCATTCTCTTTTATAAATAACATTTTCATTTCCAACCTTTAAATTAAAATTTCAATTATATGTTCATTTAGATGTTTTTTCTATAACCAAATTAAGATGAACTTCAGGATTTGCTTCATCTACATATTTTTTTAAGTAAGTATCTAGTTTATTTTCAAATCATTTTTGTATCAATTCTGATATAGTATCTTTTATAGGTTGATCTAAATTTTCAATTTTATGATTTATTTTTACTTCAATATCATTTACTTTTAGTGAATTTATCATTTTTTTTAATTAATAATATAAATGTGAATGTAGTATAAAAAGTTAAATATTTTTTTCAATTCTAAATTTAATATTCTCATAAAATATTTATATCTTTTGCAAAATAAGATAATTCCTGTAAAACATTATCTAATTGTTTTTTATCTTTTGGAGATTTAAAATCTAACCAAAACATATATTCAAATTGTTTTTCTTTTGTAGATAAAGATTCTATCTTAGTTAAGTTGATATTTTGAGTTGCAAAAGCTCCAAGACATTTATACAAAACTGCACTTACATCTTTTACTTTAAACAAAATAGATATTTTTCAATTATTTGAATAATTTTGCAATTCTAGATCTTTTGGAACTACAACAAAAAATCTTGTAGTATTTCCATCTTGGTCATTTATATTTTTATCTAAAACATTTAATCCATAAATTTTTCAAGCCAAAGATGAAGAAATACAAGCTAATTCATTATTATTTTTTTCTTTAATATATTTTGCAGATCAAGCTGTATCTCAAAAAACCTCTGGTTGTAAGTTTCTCGTCTTTAAATAATTTTCACATTGCATAAGTGCTTGATAGTGAGAATATACTTTTTTTATAGTTTTCATATCAAAAGAAGTCGATAACAAGCAATGAGAAATAGGTAAATAATATTCTCAAATAATTTTAAACTCCCCTTTTGATAAAATATTAAAATTTTCATAAATACTACCTGCATAAGAATTTTCAATAGGAACTACCGCAATTCAATTATATTTTTTTGCATTATCAAACATATCTTGAAAAGAAAAACATCAAAAAACATCACTTTCTTGAATACCATAAAACTTAGAAATTTCATTTGAAACAATATGTGAATATGCTCATTTTTCTCATTGATAGAAAATTTTCATCTGTCAATATTATTATAAATTGAAATAAAAAAAGTATTTTTTATAATACCCAGGATATTAATTTAAAATTTATTTATTTCAAACTATAAATTTATGAAAAAGCTAATAATTGCTTTTATATTATGATTTTGCTTAATAAATCAAAGCTACGGACAGTGAGATATTAAAGTTAAACAATGAGACTGCCTAAATATAAAATATTTTAATAGATTAGCTAACACATTATTAGACAAACAATTATCAAATAATAAAATTGTAACATTAGATGTTTATAAAAAAGCAATTCAAAATTTAAAAAAATATTGTAATTTAGAAAAATGAGTTCCTGAAACACCATCATTTATAAATCAACTTGTAGATGTCGCATTTAGGAAAATAGATGCTATCAAATGAATGACTTATTGATTAACTCCTGATCCTTTGTGACAATGACGAAGAGATTATCTTAATACTGTTTCCAAAGAAAATAATGAAAAACCTCAAAATATAATAAAAAAATTTAAACAATTACGATGAACTGCAGACAAAAACACAAAAGCAAACAACACAACTCTATACTGAAAATATTTATTAGTATGTAACGAAGTTTGAAATGTTTATCAATATCTTTTAACAAATTCAGATAAAAATACAAATCTAATATCAAATATTTTTATGGATACTTGTCAACAAATGGTTAAAGAAAGATATATGAGAGAAGTAACTCTTGTACAAAAAATAACTTTTATAAATTTCTATACAGATGTTAATAAAAAATTATTTGAAAGTTTTTCAAAACATACAGAATGACAAAAATCATTTTCAGATAAACTTATGAAATTATACGATAAATTTACAGTTGCACTCTGAAACTTCCAATATCTTGTCTTAAGATTTGTAAAGGTTTTAGATGCTAATACAAAATAATTTAAAATTATAAATATTATAAACATGACAGATAATAAACAAACACCTCAACAAAATCCAAGAACCAGAAGAGTTGTAAATAGAAATCAACAAATTCCAAATAAAAAAGTTAAAAAATGAACAAATATATGATGAAAATGAATAATTATAGGAATAGTAGTATTTCTTATATTAATTATTGCTATAATGTTTTTTTTCTTTTTCTATCTTACAAATAATCCTAATGCTGCAAAATGATTATGAATGGGCCCAAGTTCTATAAAAAGTATAACATCTGTATTTGCAGGCATATTATTTTGAACATTATTTGTTGTATTTCTAATATTATGATTAATAAACATCTATAGACTTGCTACAAAAAAAGAATGAAAAGCTAAATACTGATTTGCTAGTTTTATAATCTTTATATTATGAATAACAAATATAACTTTTTGATTCATTGTTTTTAGAAAAATTAGTAGAATAAAAACCTGAGATATAATTGCATCTACTAATGTATTAATATGAAATATAGAATTTGCAAATAAAATAAATCCTAAAAAATCAAATATTGTACCATTATATAAAAATAATTATCCTCTTGTAGGACCCATAAATATCTCATTTTTGCTAAATAAAGATATGTTCAATAGAGTTTATTATCCACAAATATTAAACAAAGCACAATGATGAATTATTCCAGTAGCCTTTGTTCTAAACTGTGGAAATTGACAAACTATAACATATAATTGATATGATTTTTCTCAAAATAAGTATTGTTTGTATATGAAAAAATGAAAATATAATGTTAGTTTTAAATTCATTTACAATACCAAAAATCAAAAAAATCAAGAGTTTGTATTACCATGAAAAGAAATAAGTATTGATTCTCAGGTTAATATTCTTTCGAAATATACTATAAGAAACAAAAAAGATATAATCATATGAAGAGTATGAGATTTAATTAAGTTAGATTTAAGTAATATTCCGATAGATTTAAATTTAAATTCTAATACTTTAGATATAGATTATAATTGAAACTGAAAATTTCAAAAAAAAGAATGAATTATAACTTTTTCATATAAAACTACTTGAATACACTATATAAACATAAAAATTCCAGGAAATGAAAATTATCCAATTTATAGAATTCCTGTAAGAGTTCTTTCTTCAGATAAACCAATATGTAATATATCTTATAAAAAATTAGGAGATTGAGAATATCTATTCAAAGTAAATGCAAGTCCTTATGGATGAAATCCTATAATTAAATATCAGTATAAAATAATTAATGTAAGCAATAATTCCGTATTAACATATTGAAAAAGAAATATTACTAAAATAAAACTTAAAGATTGATCAGATTATCAAGCTAAATGGATAATTATTGATACAAAATGAAATAAGTGAGAATGTAGTTCAAATATAATAAAATTATCGGATAAAGTAGATTATAACTACAATATTAAAATAAATAATAAAATATTTACAGGAGATAACATTACTTATGAAGTAAATAAATTACCTTCAACTTATAATATACAAATATGAAATATTTATCCAAATAATAATGATATCGAAGTAGGTTTTGATACAGATTGAGACAAACAAATAGATGAAAAAGGAAAAAACTATTCTTTTACAATAAAAGATAAAAAAGAAAAAATTATAAATGTAATTGTAAAAGATATCTACTGAAATATTAGTATAAAAACTATTAAGTTTGTAGTTAAATTAAAAAATGTGATAGCTCAATTAAATACAGATAAGATCAAATGACCTATTCCTTTAAAAATTAAATTTGATGCATCAACATCAATTGTAAATAATAAGAATGATCAAATAGTATTTTTTGATTGGGACTTTGGAGACGGAAATACAAATAATAAAACAAACCAATGAGTAATTGAACACACTTATACTAAATATTGAACATATACTGCAAAAGTAACTGTTGAAACTGAAAAATGATTTAAAGATACTGCAAGTGTAAAAATCTTTGCTCAAAAACAATTGAATACAGCAACTATCACTTTCCCAAATAATTTAGGCTGACAAGTAGCTGTTTGAGATACATTAAA
>JALUXR010000101.1 GCA_027013285.1 Candidatus Altimarinota bacterium
TTGATTTTAGAAGAATTACTAGCCGTTTGGTTAGTTTTTTTATTAATTTTATTGTATATTTGTTTGAAAATCTTACTATTGTATTAGTTTAGTTAGTATATAAAAAATTATGAATATACAATATTTTATATTTGCTATTATAATAACACTTATTTTGTTTCTTATAGCAATGTGAATCCAGAAAACTACTAAAATATTTATTTGAAATTATATTGCATGATTTTCGGCTATGATTTCTTATCTTTTTTTAGATGTTGCTACAAATTATATAGATTTGCACTATAAATCTTTGAAAATACAAAATCCAGATGCTTTATTGTGATTTTTAAGTGCAAATAAAATTTGAATAATCATAGTTATCTATTTTATTTTTCTGATTTTATTTTATAAAAGTAGATTGTTTGAAATTCAAGTTCAATGATTTTTGAAAAAGTTTTTTTGATATTTGTTTTTACCATTTTTGACAGTTATAAACTTGTTATTTACTATGCTTTTACTTATTAATGGACCTACAGTTTTGACTTATGACGGTTATACAAAAGCTGTAGATAGTTTTCATATTACAAATTACTTTTTGCTTAATTTCTTTAATTTTATACCTTTTATTATTATTTTTGTTCCAATTTTTGTTCTTATTATATTTCTTGAGATACATATTAAATTACCAGTTTTGAAAAGAAAACCTAAGGAAGATAAAATTGAGGAAAATCATATTGAACATGTAGAAGAATAATAAAATATAACTTGAGCTAGATATTAAATTAACTATTATAAACAAACTTTAAAATATTAATAAATTTTGATAGATATGGAATTACAAAGACTTAATTATATTATTATAATTTGAATAATCTCTTTTTTTATAACATTTATTTTATATCCATTTTTTATAAAACTTTTATACAAATTTAAGGCTGGAAAAACTTTGAGAGATGATGCAACTTCTGGTTGAGAAGCAAAGATTTTTAATGAATTACATAAGAAAAAGGCTTGAACTCCTACAATGTGAGCAGCTTTGATATTGTTTGTAGTTGCTATTCTTGTTGGATGAAGTGTAGTTTTAAATAAAATGTGATATTTAAAATATTCTTTGTTTAATCATAGAGAAACTTATATTCTTTTGTTTGCTTTTTTTTCTATGTGAATTTTGTGACTTATAGATGATTTTTTGAATATAAAATGAATTTGAAAAGTTAAGTGATTAACTGCAAAGATGAAACTTATTTGGATGTTTTTATTTTCAGCATTTATAGCATATTGGTTTTATTATAAATTGTGAGTAGATTATGTTATTGTTTGGCATAATTTGATCCATATATGATTTTTCTATTTTATTTTTATGTTTATTTGGACAGTTTTTATTGTAAATGCAGTAAATATTACTGATTGATTAGATGGTCTTGCTTGAGGAATATTAGTTATGATTTTATCTGCTTTGTGAATTATGACTTTTTTTCAACATTGGTATATTGCAACTTGACTGTTATCCTTGATTACTGCAAGTTTGGTAGCTTTTCTTTGGTATAATATAAATCCTGCAAAAGTTTTTATGTGAGATTCTTGAGCATTGGCATTTGGTGGTTTAATAAGTTCTATTGTGTATTTACTTGCTATTAAATTATGAATTTGGGTGATAATAATCCCTTTATTTCTAATAATATTTGTAGAATTGTTTAGTAGTTTTTTACAAATTTTATGGAAAAAGATTTTTAAAAGAAAATTATTTACTATTGCACCTTTTCATCATAATTTAGAAAAACATTGATATGCTGAATATACTATTGTTATGAAAATTTGGCTCATTCAGTGAGTTTTAACTCTTATTTCTATATTGATATTCTTTTATCAGAT
>JALUXR010000102.1 GCA_027013285.1 Candidatus Altimarinota bacterium
TTTATGAAATTTCTGGATTTAAAAAAAATAATAAAAAATTACGGTTTATATTTTCTAGAATTATACCTATTATTAGTGTTTTTTTTATGGTTTTGATTATAACAACTTGAATATATTCTTTTTATAAAATAAATACTTTATTGTTTTATATATTTTTTTGAATTATAGTTATTTTTTATGTTTGGTGGTTGATAAGATGATTTGAATATGTTATTTTACTTATTTTATGATATTCAAGATATAAATGATACCAAAAACTTAATTTGCTAAATATTTTTGATAAAAAACCTAAAACTAAGCAAGAAAAGATAATTTACAATCAATATTTAAAATCTAATAAGAAAGTAAATGATTTGTATCATTGGGTTATAATCCCAACTTTTCAAGATCCATATGCTATGTTAAAAGATACATTTGAAAGTATAAAAAATGCTGATTATGATAATAAAAAAATAATAATAACTTTAGCTTGAGAACAGGCTGATGAAGAAAGTTTTAGAAGTATTGAAAAACAATTTTTAGAAGAATATTCTGATACTTTTTATTTTATAAATACCACTTTGCATACAAAATGACTTGTTGGAGAATTACAAGGGAAAGGCTCGAATGTAAGTTATGCAGCAACAAATACATATCAAAAAATATCAGATTTGTGAATAGATGCTACAAATATTTTGGTTTCTGTAATGGATTCAGAATCTATAGTTCAAAGGACTTATTTTAATGCAATAAGTTTAGAATATTGTTTGACTTCTGAAGATATGCAGGATAAAACTATTTATCAACCAATGTTGTTTTTGTTTAATAGGTTTTTTTCAGCTCCATTTTTTGCAAAAGTAATATCATTATCTACAACATTTTATATTTTAGCAGCAAGTATAAAATGAATTGGAACTAGAGCTCAAGCCGTTCAAGTTCAGAGTTTAAAATCACTTTTGCAGACTAACTTTTATTCTGTAGAAACTATTACAGAAGATGGACATCAATATTATAGAACTTACTGTGCTTTTGATGGAAAATTTCAAGTTAAGCCTGTGTATACTTATGTTTTGCTTGAACCAGTTATTTGACAAACATTATTTGAAAGCCTTAAATTACAATATAACCAGATAAAAAGATGGGCACATGGTGCTTTGGATTTACCTTATATAATGGTTTGTTTTTTGGAAAACAAAAAATTACCTAAACTTAGAACTCTTTACGAAATATTCTGGCTAACGGAATCTTCAGTTTTGTGGAGTAGTTTGCAATTTATATTATTTTTTTGAACTATTTATTTTTATATTTTATGATGAGTTTATTGAAATATTATGGTTAAATTCGGATTGTTATGATTTATAATACTTATAATTTTGAATATTATAACATTGTGTTTTTTTCCTTGGGAAAATTTAAAATCTAAGAGATATAAAATTTATGAGGCTAGTAAATATATATTTTTATCATTTACAATTATGTGACCTATGCTTTTAATTTTAAGTTGATTACCAGCATTACATGCACAAATGTTAATTTTGTTTTGAAAAGCTATGTGAAAATTTAATGTAACAAAGAAATATAGGAATTAAAAATTGATTTTCTCTATTAAAAACTTATATTTGTTCTATATTTACTTTATAAAGTGTTTAGAATATGTTAGAATTAAAACAAGAATTAGAACAAAGATGATTATTGTATCAAAATAGTTCAGAAGATTTGTTTCCATTGTATGATAAATGAAATCAAAGTTTGTATGCTGGTTTTGATCCAACTGCTGATAGCTTACATTTAGGGAATTTTATAGGGTTTATATCTGCTGTTCATTTTATGAGAAGAAATAATAAATATGTTGCGATAGTTGGGTGAGCAACAGGTATGATTGGTGATCCAGGTGGAAAGGATGCTGAAAGAACTTTTTTGTCAGAGGAACAACTTAGAAAAAATGAAGAAGCTATTAGGAAACAAATGTGAAGATTATTAAAAAATATTGAAGAAACTACAGGTGAAAAACTAAAATATGAAGTAATAAATAACTATGATTTTTTCAAAAATATGTCAGTTTTGGAATTTTTGAGAGAAGTTGGAAAATATGTAACTGTAAACAATATGATAAAAAAAGATACAGTGAGAAAAAGAGTAGAAGATCCAGATAAAAGTATTTCTTACACAGAATTTTCTTATATGCTTTTGCAAGGTTATGATTTTTATAAATTATTTGCTGACTATGGAGTAAAACTTCAAATTTGATGACAAGATCAATGGTGAAATTTGGTAACTTGACTTGAGCTTATTAGAAAAAAACTTGATAAAGAAGCTTATGTTATGACATTTCCATTAATTACTGATTCAAATGGTAAAAAATTTGGGAAAAGTGAATGAAATGCTATTTGGCTTGATGCAAGCAAAACTTCTCCATTTAAATTATATCAATTCTTAATAAATACTACTGATGAAGATGTTTCAAGATATATGAAGCTCCTTACTTTAATGGAATTTGATGAAATTGATGAAGTTGTTAAAAAACATAATGAACAACCAGAATTAAGATATGGACAAAAAGTTTTGGCAGAAAAAGTAGTTGAAATTATACATTGAAATAAACAAGCACAGCTTGCAAAAAAACTTTCTGAGTTTTTATTTTGAACAGAAGATAAACTTGAATTATTATCAAAATTAGATCAAGAAGAACTTGAAGATTTTATAAAAGAAGTAGGTGGTAAAAAATATGAAAATGAAGATTTACTTGATTTGTTGGTAAATACAGGTTTGATAGCTTCTAGATGAGCTGGTAAAAAAGATATAAAATCTGGTGCAGTTTATATGAATGAACAAAAAGTTGTTGATATGAATCAGGAGATAGATTTTCAAAATGGTATTTGTTTACTTAGAAAGGGTAAAAAAAAGTATGCTATAATAAAAAAATAATTTATTCCGGGCTCTGTAAAAATAGATTATAAAAAATTAAATTTATTTTATTCTAAATGATGGTGAGTCCGGGGACTAATTTTTGTTTTACTTTCTGTAATCTTGTTTTATGATAAAAGAAAATGTAGATATTACTGAATTATCAAACTTTCATACAAAAGCAAAAGCTAAGTATTTTTATGAATTTACTTGAAATATAGAAGAATTAAAACAAATTTTAGAATTTGCTAAACAAAATAATTTGAAAAAACTTATAGTTTGATGATGAACAAATTTATTGTTTGCTTTTGATA
>JALUXR010000103.1 GCA_027013285.1 Candidatus Altimarinota bacterium
TGTTTTTTGTTTGCATAAACTGATTTGTTGATAACAGAAAAAAAAGAAAGAAAACTTATTCCTATTATAAATAGTAAGCTTCCTTTCCATAAAGAAAAAGTTATTTTTTTCTTTGAAAATTCTTTTTTTTCTTTTTGAAATCACCAAGTTTTTTGCATAAGATAGAACTTAAAATAATTGTAAATTGATTATTAAAACTTTTGTTGTTCTCTCCGTATTGAATAAATTAATATAGTTTTATCTTGTTTATTTATTTTATACACAATTTTATATCTATATTTTGGTAAAACTATCTGTCTATAATTATTTGCTAATCTTTTTCATAACAATGGATAATGTTTTAAAATTTTTATATAATCAAATATAAAATCTTTTATTTCTACAGCTTTTAAATAATTATCTAAAGCTATGTAATCTATAATTTCTTTTAATTTTTTAATAAATCTTTCTTCAAAACTTAATTGATACATTCTACTGTTTGGGAATTAAATTGCTTATCAAATTCTTTTCTTACTTCTTCATAATCATAATAAACACTTTTTCATAATTTATTATCTATTTCGGTTTCTAAAATATCATTTATCACTTCAGTAGGTAATTTTTTACTTAAAGTTTCTATATCAATTTCAATTCAAAGTTTTTTAGCTTTTTCCAACAGTTTTTTATTTATCATTTTTTAAAGTTTTATTTTAATAAATCACTTTTAAATTTTAATAAACCATTATCAATCATTATTATGTAATAACTTCTTAAGTCATTTTTCAAACTACTTTCCAATATTTCTAATTTTTCAAAAGCTTTGTTTATTTTTTCATTAAAAACATTTTCTTTGTTTTCAGATTTGTATTTATCGTAATATTTTTTAAGTATATTTGCAACTACATTTGACAAATCTCAATTTTGATAATAAAATCTTATAGCTCATACTTTAAATAATTTATTTAAATTTGCTTTCATTTTTATTGAATATTTATCTTGTTGTAATTCTGTTTTAAATTGCTCTGGAACAGTACTTTCTAAATTAGCTATTTCTCAAGAAAGTTCACTTATTTTGTCAAAGTTGTTAGAGATTTGAAGACTTTCAATACTATTTTTTAAAGTTTTTAGTTTTTCAATAGTTCATTTTAATTTTAAGTTTTCGATTTCTGTTTTAACAGCTTTTATATATTTATTTATAATATTTAAATTTTCTGGTAATATTAAAATATTTTTGTAATTATTTAAAGTTTCTACAAATGTATTTAATCAAGTTAAACTATTTGCAGACATTTTTGTATTATAATTAACCATAAGTTGTGTCATAATAGGTTGTTCATTTTTTTCTTTAGTTTTTATAAATTCAAAGTAATTTTTTAATGTTTCTTTGATATCATCTTGAACAACTTTTGTAATATTATTCAAACTATTAATTATATCATTTTGTAATATTTTTAAAATATTAACTTTATTTTCTGAATTTCACAATTTAGTTAATTTTTCATTAACTTTATTTTGAGTTACTGTTATGTTATTTTGTAAGTTAGATATTTTTGCAATAAGAGTATTATAATTATCTACAATATTTTGAACTCATTGTCACTTTAATTCATTAAATCAAGTTGTTATTTCCGGAATATTTACATCAGGGTAGTATGTTTTAATTATATTCGAAATTGTATTGTCCAATTTATCATTAACAAATCATAGCAAAACTTGTTTTTTTGTACTAAATCAACTTTGAAAATAAGTCATATTATTATCTTCATTTATATATTTTTCAAATTCATTATTTAACATTCAAGAATAATAATTTGTTATATTATTTTTAACATCATCATATTTTTTATTTAAAATATCTTTTCCTAATCCTATAATATTTGTAAGTTCTGTATCTTTTTTTATTAAATTATTATAATTTGTTGTAAGAGTGTTTAATTTATTTTTAAAATCTTTATATTCATTTATTTTAGTTTGATAAGATTGTAGAGTAGTTCCAAGTTTTGTATTGAAATTATTTACTAATCAAGATAAATTATTATTAAAATTTGTGATAGTTGTATTACTATCTAAAATATATCAAGATATATTACTTTGTATTTCATTTAATTTATTGTTGTATTCTCAAGTTGTTATTAAATTATTTTGAAAACTATTATTATTTATATCTATTTCTCATATTATATTTAATTTATTTGTAGTAATATTTTTAATTAAATTAGTATATTGAGTTTTTATAGTATTGTTTAAATTATTTGTATTTACACCAGTAAGTTGAGATAATATAGCATAATCTCAAGTAGATATATTGTTTTGTATACTTGATAATATATTTTTATATTTATTATAAATATTTGTAGAATTTGTATTTATAGTATTATAACTATTGTTTAAATTGGTTTTTAAATCATTTGAACTTAGAGCAAAACTAAGTCAAATTGTGCTTAAAATTAGACTTGTTCAGATTATAATTTTTTTCATTTTATATTAAAAAATAAGTAAATAAACTATAGTTGTTATATAAAAACTTATTTGTTTTTCAATTGTTTTTTTCAGGGATTAAATAACCTTTCTTTTCTTAAAATTTTCTTTAAATTATGATTAATTATTTATAATTTATAATTTTTCAAATGCCTTTGTATAGTTTTTCGCAAATTCAAAAGTATCTAAATTGCCCATTGTCTTATAAATTTTATTATGTAGATAAAAATAGGCCTGAATGGGAGGAAAATTTACATTTAATTTTATGAACAGAAGTTCATGCAGCTTTAGAATGGCTTTATAATCAAGTTAATAATTTCAAAAAGCCAACTTATGAACAGTTAGAACAAGTTTTTCTGCAGACTTTTAACGAAAAGGCTAGTAAATTAGATGAAGAAAAAGAAACAATAGATGAGTTTCTTACAAGATGAAAATATTATCTAAAATCTTTTTATGAGAAACATTATCCTTTTGAAGATATAAAAGTTATAGGAACGGAAGTTAGGCTTGCTATAGACTTATGAGACAATATTAAATTTCAGTGAATTATAGATAGGCTTGATAAAAAATGATATGATTTTATTTTAACAGATTATAAAACAAACAAAAATTTACCACCAGAAGATAAAACACTTTACGAAGAACAACTTACTTTGTATGCTTTGTGAGTTAAGCAAAAATATTGAAAATATTTAAAAAAAGTTTATTGAAATCTTGTTTATTTACATTTTGAGATACAAGATTTCTGGGAAATTACAGATCAAAGAATGAAAGAAATTACTGAAAAATATAAAAAAATAGTTTTGGAGATAGAAAAGAAAAAGGCTGAATATAATTTATGAGATGAAAATGCTTTTCCAACTACTACAGATACTTCACATTGTAGATTTTGTGATTACAAGGAAATTTGTCCACTTTTTGCTCATAAGTTTTGAAATATAGATGATTTTGAAATACCTGATGATATGGTTAGAAAACTTATAGATGAATATGTTCAATTAAATAAACAGAAAAAAAATATAGAAAAGACTTTAAATCAAAATAAAGAAATGTTGATTAAATTTGCTAAAAAAAATAAACTGAAAAAGATTTATTGAAATGAAGCTGATTTATCTGTGGTAAGTTATAAATGAATTAAAATTTTGGATAAGGAAAAATTAAAAGAAAAACTACAACAACTTTGAATTCTAGATGAAACTTTGGAAGTGGATAGATTTAAACTTAAAAAACTTATAGATAGTTGAAAAATTACAAATACAGATTTATCAAATCTAATAGATTATACTGAGACTTTAGGATTAAGATAAATTAATTTCCTAATAAAGTATCTATACTTATATCTCAATTTAGATAGTTTATCATATTCGGAGTTAGATTATTTTTATATTTTACTCAGAAATTTTCTAAAAATAGAAATCTTCAAATATATTGGTTTAAAAACTCTAATTGAGGATTTTCTATTTTTGATCATACAAAAGGTGATAATAGATTTTTGTAAAATGGTAATTTATGTTTTTGTCATAATTTTATAAAAGATTGTAAAAATTTTCAAATATATTTTATGTTTGGGCTATTTGGGTTGATTATTATGATCCGTCATCTTGCTGGATATTCGTCTGTCATATGAGCTAATGGTAGGGTAGTTTTTGTAATGTTTGTATATCTTATTTTAAATTTTTTGTAAATACTTAGTCCATTTTTCTTTAAAAAACTATTTTTATCTAAAAAGTTGTATATTAAGTTAGATTTTTTATCTGCTAATAAACAAAAATCTATATTATTTTTACAGAATTTTATATTTCTATATTTTATGGACAATCTTTTATATAAAATTGAATCAAAACTTTTATAAACTTGTCATTCTCAAAAAGATTTTATAGTTTTAAGTCATATTTTTCATTGTTTGAAAATATAATATTTGACTATATCATTAAATATTGGAAATAATGATTTATGTGTTTTGTTAAGTAATTTTAAATAAAATTTATCATATCATAAAAATACAGGCATATTTTGTATTTTTCCGTTTGTCTGTAATCTATCTGGATTATTTAAAACAATATTTTTCCAACTGTCAAAACTTTGAATTTTATTTATAGTTGTTCAATATCAATATCATATTATTGGGTCTATAGCAAAAGGTATGGCTTTTATGTTATTATTTTTTAGGTATTTTGAAAAATTTATATCGAACAAACTATCTAATTGAAAACTTAGATTTGGCACTTGAAATGAAACATCTGATAATTTCGATATGTCTGCAAACCATTCTGAAGGCACAATTGCTAAATCGAAGCTACTGTCGTTTGTTGTTAATTTAACCACTAAATCTTTGTAGTATTCTTTGAGATTGTTGTATCATTCGTAATTTATAGTGCCGTTGCTGATTTTTTTTAGTCTTAAATTGAAGATTTTTTCCTCTTTGTTGTTTAGTAAATTGCTTGGATATAGCAAATTTAATGAATATTTTTTATCTTTTGAAATTGAAAATTTAGTTTTACTTACTTTCTGTGTGTTTCAAGTTGTTTGGTAGTTGCTTCAAGTTTGAGTGTTTATTTCTTTTTTAATTTTTTGAGTATTTCAACTTATAGTTTGTTGTTTAATTTGTTTTTGAAGATGTTTTTCTCATAAAATATCACTTTGAGCTGATGGAGTATT